>JAAYWS010000148.1 GCA_012516575.1 Actinomycetaceae bacterium | reverse complement strand
CTCTTAATTCAAATGTTTGATCGCTATAATAATTTTTTAGCCTAACTCTAATTTCTTTCACGTTGCACCCCCAACTCATGCGGTTTGAGAAACTGCATATTTTCAAACTGCTGATAATTATTTATTTCTGATTCCGTTGCTAATCTCAAAAATCCTATGCTAGTTCTCGCTGTTGTATCGCCACTGTGGTACCAGACAAAGCAGTAGTCCGGAAACGCGTGTTTTACTTTGCCGAATTCACTTGTTGGCGTATAAACTACATAGTCGCCTTCTTTGATTTTCATCGTTGGTCCTCCATACACTCAATCGCCACCCTGATCGCTTCCTGTCTTTTTATTTCTGTTTCAGTTAAGGCAGGTACTTTCAAATAATCTTTTAAAACTTCTATTGCTTCTTTAACTCCCATTTACGATCCTCCTTGCTTCTTCGACTGATCTAGCTATTCCCGCTAGCGCCCCGTTCTGGATCATCTTTTTAATAAATCTTTCTTGCCTTTCGGTCGCCCTTCCAGTCTCAGTCTTAACTTCTATAAAAAAGGCTTTACCGTCTTTTCTTCGATATCCGAATATGTCGCTAAATCCTGCCGGTACTCCGGTCGATATATACCGATCTCCGACCTTGAATGTTCCTACATTAATTCTAAAAGTCACCGCTATATCTGATAAACCTACCCGGATCTTGTTTTGTAATACTGTTTCTTTGTTCACGTCCAAAAACCTCTCAACTTAGCCTGATAAAATGCCCAACCTGGTTTGTATCCACGTTGTTTGGCTATCGCTAATAAGTCTTGATAGTTTTCTGCTTCATCAACCGACAACGGTTTTTGAATATGCGTTTTCCTGATTTCTTCTAATTCATATTTATGAAGATTTCTAATTTCAACCCCTGCCGGTCTATACTCACTTCCGCATTCAGGACAATTTCCGAGAGTCGCCGGATATACAGCAAAACAATTCTCACACTGCCTGATAATAAATTGGCCTTTTTCATCAAACTTTGGCTTTTCTTTTATTCTTGTTTCTAAGCTCCACTCTCGCGGATCGCAAGGCAGTCCATGTCTCGTGTGATTTCCTACATGGTCTAAAATTATTGCTACTTTATTCTCGCGTGGTCTTAATGCTCGCCCACATTGTTGCAAATAAAGAGACAAGCTTTTTGTCGGCCGGAGCTGAATCACACAATCACAGTCCGGCATGTCAAACCCTTCACCGATTAATTCAACATTAGAAAGTATTTGAATTTCTTTATTCTTAAATTTATTAACTAATTCTTTTCGTTTCTTTTTTGGAGTAGTCCCGTCAAAGTGTTCAGCAGATATCCCATTCTCGCGAAACACCCTGGCCATTTCCTTAGAGTGTTCTACTGATGCGCAAAAACAAATTGCCTGAAGTCCTGCAGCATACTTTTTAAAATGCTTAACAACATCACCACAGACAGTAATTAATCTTCCTGCTGAATCGCTAGAGTCATAATCCCTGCCTCTAGTCTTAAGATCTTCCAAATCAGCAATGTCCATTGAAAAATACCGATATTCAGATAAATAACCGGACTCGATTAAATCAGTAGTGGTAGGTCCGACTACTAAATCATCAAACACAAACCCGAGTGGCGCACCGTCAAGCCTACAAGGTGTAGCAGTTAAACCGATTATGTAAGAATCAGGAAACCTATTAATTATTTTCTGCCAGGTTCCTGCCGTACTGTGATGGGCTTCGTCTAGTACAATTAAATCAGGATCAGGGAAGTCTTTATTTTGTCTCCGGATCATTCCTACATAAATTGATTTACGTTCAATATTAAACTTCTCAAACGTTTCTACCGTCTGATCAAATAACTCAACCCTGTGAACCAAAAACCAGACGTTATTATTTTTAGCTTGTGTCTGCTCAGCCATCCAAGCAAACATTGCAGTCTTACCCGATCCGGTCGGAGCAACAACTAAAGGCCGTTTATGTCCATTAGCCATAGATTCATATGTTTTTTGTATTAATTCTTTTTGATATGGTCGTAGTTTTAACATAATTATTGTTCCTTATTAGTACACTTAGTACACTTAGTACACTAACGTGATATATATATACGCGAGAAGTGTGTGTGTAAATTTACTCATATATACACACATACACTTCTTATATATATGTGCCTTTTTCCAGTGTACTTGTGTACTTTGTGTACTAATTCATTAAAATTCTTCTTGAATAAAATCATTTTTAATTGCTACCATTTCTATTTGTTGCCCATTCATAGTGCGCCTTACAGAGTTTCTGACTACTCCGCTTCTTCCTCTTTGTTCACTAATTATTAAATTTCGTTGTGCTAATCCTGAAAGTACAGAACGATCTGAAAATCCATTGTCTTTTAGCAATTTGTTAAGTTCTGACCTAACAACAAATGTATATTGATTTTCAATAAATCCGAGTTGTGATGGGATAGCATCTGTTTCAAACCTGTTACTATTACTAGCAATCCATGATTTAATTAAATCTAATGCTCTAAGTTCAACGGCTGTGCTTTCTCTAGTAACCAAAAACGGCGCCAGTTCTTCAGCAGTTAACACTCCATAATCTGTGTCTTGAAATAAACACTCATCGATCATCTCGCTTGCAACCAGCAAACCACCGCCAATCATTAATTGTTTGTCTTGGAGGTCCTGTCTGACATTTTTTAGTTCTTGCACCTTTTCTGAATAGTGCCGATTAATTGCTTCATCGCTACGATTTTTAATTTCCTTGATAAATATTTCGCCACCAAAACCGTAGTTATTTCGTAATATGTTTGATATTTTGTTTCCCTGCTCAAAATCAAATATGATTTTTTCAAGTTCAACTTCTATAACTCTTGCAAATGCTCCTTGCCCTGCACTTTCACCAACAATCGGTGATTCGCCTGATGTAATAAACATATTTTTCCATGTTTCCATTCGGTCAATTCCGCCGCTCTTAGTTCCTCGGCCTTTGCCGTAGCCCTGTGACAATTTATAAACATCAAAATTTAGATTTCCCCATTGGTTTCTCGCAAGTTGCAATTCATCCATAAACACCGGCAATGAATTAGCAGTACCGGCTATCCGCTCACTTGCTACAGCTGTTGTATTAAATGACTGAATAAATGTCCCTGGATCAGGATCAGCCCAGACTGAAGCACCGGCCATTAATAATAAGGTTTTACCTGTTGACGACTTACTCGCCCAGAGATGAACGAAGGCTGGAAGTATTCCAAGTTTTTCCATTAATGGTGATAAAAAGCTTGCTGAGATAACAATTCTGCAAGCAACGTGTAGACGCTGGATACTTCTAATTGTATTAATCCATAATTCACGATCACCTTTCTCATGAACAGAATTAAAAAACCTTTCAAATGCAACATCACCGTCATATTGAATATTTTCAGAATAAGGCATGAATTCATTGGTTTTTCCAATCCACCCAAGCCTTGAAACTGCTTTTGTAGTTTTTATTTGTTCATAGTTTTTAGCTTCGACTTCTTGTAAAAAACTTACTAGATGCCTTGCTGTTTCAGATGAAACTGAAATTCCATAGTCAGCCAGTTGTTGTACTTTATGATTTGAAGATAAAATTGACTTTTCAACAATTACTGTGCGCCAGTTATGGTTTGGCTTATAGGCGAGCTTAATTTTCTCTAAACCTGTATCCACATTGACTATTCTTTCAATCGGCATTATTGGGTGATAGCAAGCTATATCCCCGTCCTTGTAGATTCCGTTATCTTTGCACTCCCAAGTTGTTTTAAGATCCATTTCCTGACCGTCAAAGTCAGTAATTAAATCGTTTGAAACCGGGATAACTGTTTTCATTGACTTTTCAAAGCTTTCCCAAAGAGTTTGAACATTGTTCACTCCAAGTTCTTTGCCTTTTTCTTTTAGGTGCTGAAGTTCAATTGTTCTTTGAAACGGATCATCTATTTGATATAAATATATATATGGTTCATTTGACAAGAATGTTTCTTTGGTTGCAGATTCATAATCAAAGTAGTTCTTCACTAATTCTGCCTTTGCGCTTATCATCTGCCACCTCCATTCTGTATTCTGCATAAGCTATGTTTTGACAAGCTTCTTCGAGTTCCGGATTCCAGTCCTCGTGCTTTGTCCTTAGTACTTTTTGATATTTCAAATATTTATTAAACCAATATTCAAATTCGTTTTCTTTTCTGTTTTTTGTTCTGGTTTTGGCTAAATACATAGCCACCCGATCTGCCCTAGTAACTTCATTCGTTAATCCATACATCGCAGCTAAAGCCTGATTCGCTGCCTTAAAATCACAGTTTGCATACAGCATATAAAAATCAATAACCGTCCCACCCTTTAGACACGAATAGCAATAAAATGAGTTTGTATCCGGGTATATCTTCAGGCTCGGGTCCTCATCAGCATGTGCCGGGCAATTGATGAACCCTGCCCGGTTCGGCTCTAGGCCTAGCCGGGACAATAGGTTTTCAATCGAAACTAAGTTTTTGATTTTAACTGCGGGAATCATAAGTCAAAAGGCAGGTTTGATGTGTCGGCTTCCGGCTCAGGTTCAGTCTTATCAAGTAATACCGGTTCTGGTTTATTCGCTGTCGGTACTTTTTCTGTACTGCAAAACCAGCGCAATTCAACATTGATTCTTCGATCGCCTTTATACTCACTTTCTACCTCGCCGAAGATTCCGCCAACGTTTTTGCCAATTAAAGATTCGGTATTGTTTTTGTCGTTCCAATCAAACTCAAAGCCCTCATTAGAGTTTTCTACTGATGTTATAAACGATTTAAGATTTCTTACCGCCCATTCTTGGCTAGTAAGCATAAGATAATGTGTTCCTCGCCAATAATTTCCGTTCCATATCTTTTTGAAATAATCCGGTTGGTGATCTGTTTCGTGAGTGTCATACTCAATAACTAGCATGGGATCGCCTTTTTTAGAGTTTCTAACCTCAGCATTTTTTATTTGCAAATAGTGTCCACCCGTTGATAAAGGTGTCCATTGTCCTGCTGCTTTTGCTTCTTCATATCCAGTTGGTTTATTAATCATAAATTTCTACCTCTTTCAATATTTTTGTTTTTTTGCAGTAATCACATTTTTCGCAGCGTGTCGGTTCGATCAAACCGTTTTTCACTGCTTGAAATTTGACTGCATAGTACTCAATGTTTTTTAATTCGTTTTTGAGTATTCCATCACTTATTTGGATAACTTTTAGATCCGGTTCATCTTCTTTGGTAACGCAAGCGAGATAAAACGGTAATGTTTTATTAATGTTCTGTCTTACTATTTCTTGATAGATTGCACCCTGAATGTCATAGCCCCAGTATTTGATGAAAGATACTTTCTCACCATCAAGCCACATATCCTCGAAATCTCGAACTAATTTAAAATCGACTATTTTATCGTTAGCTAAAATGTCAATCCTGATTTTGAAAGGTATGTTTGCAATTTCACCTGTTAAGATTTCTTGCTTTTTACCTTCAAGAAAAGACATGAAAAATGGATCACGTTCAAAACGTTCAATTAATTGATCCGCTTGTCTATATTCAGCCTTCGGCTTACCTTTAGTCGGGCCGCGGCTTGATATAATTTGAGGATGGTCTTCGATAAAGCTATCTAAATCACCTTCTACATATGCATCGATATATGATCCAACTAAAAGTGCTGTTGTTTCTGGCCTTGCGTAGTCACCATTTATTTCAGCCATTGCGAGCGTTTCGCAGACATGAAATTGTTTGTATTGCGAATTAGACATATGCCCGGTTTCAGAATAATAATTATCTTTATTTAGCATTCTTCTTCCTTTCGTTTGCACAATCCATACACAACGGGACTCCGTAAGTTTTAGTTGTTCCTTGTTTGACTTGCTCAGCTGTCACTGCACCTGCACCGAGAATGTCTTTCTTACAATCGGTACATTTACCTGCTGATACATTTGACTCGGGCAATCTATCGCGGATCCGAAGCGCGTCATGTACTTCACCGAACGCTTTGACCTTTTCTGTTCCGATTATTATTTTTAATCCTGCCCAGTTTTCGATATATTTAGATCCAGATAGTTTTTGAAGAGTTTTAGAATTGCTGACATTTAGGATCATAGGTTTAACATTCTCTTCAAAGTGGATTGTTAATACTTCCTTGTTTTTGCCGGTGGCCGGCTCTTTAACAATCTCATTAATAGCTTTTTTAATGGTCGCAGTGATTTCTTTAAAACCACCCTTGCCATCATCTAAATCAAAACCACCGAGATAATCTGTGTTTAGGTATTTTCGCCAGTGTGTTTTTTGCATTCTTTTTCCCTTTCTATGTCTTTGTTTTGATAATAATTTCGCCAAAAAGTTTGCTCTTCTAGTTCATCAATCAGCAGCTTGATTATTTTTAAATAATATTTCTCATCCATTAAATTTCTCCTTATTTTCTAATTGTTTTTTCAGGTAATTTATTTCAAAATCCTTTTCTAGCAATTCTGTTTCAAGCCGATCGATTTGCGGTAGATCCTTGCTGATTTTCTTTCCGTCAATGGTTAAAGAATCAGCTATCGCGTATTGAACTAATTCATAGAAATTGTCGTAGTCAAACTTTATATTTATGTTTGTTTCTGATATATTATTCATGTAAGGTTTATCCTTTCTAGCCAGTTGATTTGCTGTCGCTGGCTTTTTTAATTTGATAAATTAATTTTTCCGGATCTTTTGGAATATCTAAATTTTCACTTAGTGTCTGAAACCAATCCGAACGGAAAAATTCTTCGATTTCTCGCATGAGCTTCAGCCCGGTTTTAGGATGCCAATAAAACTTCATGTTTAAGTCTTGGCACGTTTCTTTTACTCTTTTAACCGCTCCTTTAAAATCTAAGTCTTTATACAGTGCGTACGCTGCTTGGTAGTCTTTAATGGCGGTCAGAATAATCTCTGATGCGAGTTGATTTACGTTGCTGTTCATTTAACTTTTTTACCTCCTTTACAAATAAAATAAACGTCAGTCCTGCTAACAGCAGGACTGTAGGCGTATCAATCAATCCTTGTTCCCACCCTCCACCGATGCCGACGAGTAACAATAAATAAACTATGAACATCTTTTTACTCCTTTTCTTCTTTTAGTGCTGAATAAAAGTCTTGAATTGGCACTTTATATAATTCGGCTAATTTAATTAATGTTAATGGTCTAGGAAATGCGAGTCCTAATTCCCACTTGCCAACCGTTGTAGGATCAACATCAAGTTCCTTTGCTAATTGTCCTTGAG
>JAAYWS010000094.1 GCA_012516575.1 Actinomycetaceae bacterium | reverse complement strand
CCGTATATAGCGCTGGAGGTAGCTAAAAGTTGATACTTATGCACGCAGTCCGTCTTATACTTCAGAAAACTCAAGAATAAAAACCGACATAGGGGACTTTGCGGGCGGAAAAGTGAGCGCGCAATCCGAGTAGGTGTCATAAACGCCCCTCCCGCACCCAAAAAAGAGACGATGAGAACCGCACAACTTCAACAGCAGGTACTTCCGCGTTCAAGAGACGACCAGAACCTCATAACCTCAACAGCAGGCACTTCCGTGCCCAAAAGGGGGTTAAAGGTCAAAAGGTGATTAGAAGCCCTCCCCGAAGCGGGAGGATCTAGAAAACAAGTTCATGCTTATCTGCGAAGAGCCGCTTTAAACTTCAAGCGGGAGCACAGATTTTGCGGCGTCCACAACATCGTTCATCGTGCGCACTTCCAACCCGTTCGGTATCGTCACCGGATCGGCGCTGTGCGGAATAATCGCGATTTTAAAGCCGAGGCGAGCAGCTTCATTAAGCCGCTGTTGCATGCCAATAATTGGGCGTAGCTCGCCAGTTAGTGACACTTCACCAATGGCAATCACCCCGGGTGCGAGCGGCAGATCCGTAGCCGCAGAAGCGAGCGCCAAAGCAATAGCAATATCGACGCTTGGCTCACTTGCTTTTGCCCCGCCCACGGTTGACACAAAAACATCCCGTTTTTCAAATTCCACACCCAGCCGGGACTGTAAGACCGCGAGCATCATCGCCACCCGCGAACTATCCACCCCGGCAGTAGTCCGCCGTGGCGGCCCAGCCGCAGGCACACTTAACGCTTGCACTTCTACCGGCATGGGACGACGGCCTTCTAAGGTCACCGTTACGCAGGTACCGGGAACCGTGAGATTCCGGGCCGACAAAAACAAGCCAGAAGGATCAGCAAGCCCGCGAATCCCGGAATCGATCAGCTCAAAGCAACCTACTTCATCGGTGGCCCCATAGCGATTCTTTACCGCACGTACCAACCGCAAGCGCGAATGCCGATCACCTTCAAACTGGCAAACCACATCTACTAAATGTTCAAGCACTCGCGGACCGGCAATATTGCCATCCTTAGTTACATGCCCGACCAGTACAACCGGCAGGTCAGTTGATTTTGCGCGGTTCACGAGTGCTGCCGTCACGGCTCGCACCTGTGCTACACCACCAGCTGAGCCATCAACCGTGGGATCTGCAATAGTCTGCACTGAGTCTACGATGAGCAAAGACGGCTTAGTTGCTTCAATATGCCCCATGATTCGCGCTAAGTCTGCTTCGGCAGTTAACAATAAATGGGGATGCAAAGCCCCAATTCGCTCAGCCCGGGAACGTACCTGCGAGGCTGATTCTTCCCCGGTCACATACAACACGGGGGCACGCCCATTTTCACTAGCTTCCGCGGCGGCTTTCGCTGCCACATCAAGTAACAAAGTGGATTTTCCAACCCCGGGTTCCCCGGCAAGTAATATCACCACGCCAGCGACAATTCCACCGCCCAACACGCGGTCGAGCTCGCTCACGCCCGTCGGCATCTTAAAAGACGCCTGTGTAGATACGTCAGTAATCGGTTGCGCCGGAGAATGCGGAACCATTGTTGGAATAGCGCGCGAACCAGTATCAGTAGCCTCCACCACCGTGCCCCACTGCTGGCACTGCCCACAACGGCCCACCCATTTAGCGGTGGTCCACCCGCACTCCACACATGAAAAAGATGCTCGAACTTTTGCCATATCTCAAACCTAATATGCCCCTCGGACACAAAACCGGACCGTTTGACTCGGCTAAATCCGGTTCGCAAAAGCTTCTAATAACTCTGGCTCGCCAGACACAATTAAAGTATCGCCATGCGAAATCAGCGTATCCGGCGTCGTATATTCAAAAGGCTGCCCCACAGATTTCACGCCAATTAACGTCACCCCGAAACGTTCCCGAATGCGTGACTGGGCCACCGTAAACCCGATCAGATCCTTAGGCGGAACCATTTTCACGATCGAGAATTGGTCTTCGAAACTGATGTAGTCAAGCATCCTGCCCGAGACCATATGAGCAACGCGCTGTCCGGCGTCGAACTCGGGATAAACCACGTGGTTCGCGCCAATCCGTTGCAAAATCGTACCGTGTTCGCGCGAGGTGGCTTTCGCCCAAATCTCCTTCATCCCCATATCTACCAAGTTCGCGGTAATCAACACAGAAGCCTCCAACGAGGTTCCTACGCCCACTACGGCGATCTTGAAATCGGCTGCGCCCAGTTGGTATAAAGCTTCGGAACTACGCGCGTCGGCCTCGACCACTTGGAAGCGATGCGACCACTGCTGAGCCAAATCCGGATTCGACTCTACAGCCAGCACATCTTTGCCGAGCTTGTCCAAAGTGACCGCGATTGCTGAACCGAACCGGCCCAGCCCAATCACTAACACGCCATCTTGTGAAGTATCGTTTTTTCGCGCCACGAGATTTCCTTTCCTTACCCGTTAAGCCTACCGGCTTAGCCGATAACCGGACGTTCTTCTGGAAGACGAATAACCCGGCGTCGATGTCGCAAAGCGAGCGCGGCGGCAAAGGTCATTGTGCCCACGCGTCCTAAATACATGAGCACAACTAGCACCACAAGCGCCGAATCAGGCAGGTCAGGAGTAATACCGGTAGATAAGCCACAGGTCGCGAACGCGGAGATGACGTCGAAAATCACGCGTGATAGCGGCAGATCAGTTAGGTGCAAAATCAACAGCGTGCCCGTTCCAACCATAAAAGATCCGAGGAAGGTTGCCGAAATAGCAAGGCGAATGATATCGGGTGGGATACGTTTGCCGAATGCTTCGGTATCGCGGTCGCCGCGGGCTTCTGCCAAAATCGCGAGCACTAAGACTGCAAATGTTGAAACCTTAATACCGCCGCCGGTTGATGCAGAACCGGCGCCAATAAACATCAAGATATCCATGACGAACCACGTCGATTCATGCATGGCACCAATATCAAGTGTAGAAATACCGGATGAGCGTGGCGTCGTACCGTGCAAAAGTGTCGCGATTACTCGTTCGGAACCTTCTAAAGCTCCAATCGACGCTGGATTGTTCCACTCCAGTAGGCCAACCATAACCACCGCGAATCCCAACAAAGCCATATAGGTTACGAGCGTAATCTTCGTGTGCAAGGTCCATTTGCGTGGAGAGCGAAGATTTCGCACTACATTTAACGTTACGGGGAAGCCAACCGCGCCGATGATCGTTCCGAAAACAATGGGTAGCCCGACCGCCCAACTACCAGCGAAGGGCCCTAGACCATCCGGCAAAATAACGAAACCAGCGTTATTGAAGGTGGAAATTCCCATAAAAATCGAGTGGGAGATGGCGGCTAAGAAGGAGGAGGTAACGCCGGTAAATGTCGGGAGGAAGGCTAACGTGAGAATTCCTTCCACTACGAGTGAAGTGATGACGACGGCGCGTAGCAGTACGCCAATATCCCCCAGATCGGACTTGGTTTCAGTAGCGGCCAGCATGCGCTGCGTTAAACCAAGTCGGCGTGAAACTGCCAGTGCTAAAAGCGATGCCAGCACCATTACACCCCAGCCGCCGATCTGAACACCTAACGCAACGATTGCTTGGCCGAAAGGCGTCCAGTAAGTAGCCATGTCAACCACAGTTAAGCCAGTAACGCATACTCCCGATGTGGCGGTGAAAAGAGCTTCAATAAAACCTGCTGAGCCTGGGCCGGAATGGGCGAAAGGAAGCATAAGTAGGGCGGTGACCAGCAGGATAATTCCGGCGAACACCAGCATGGCGAGCCGAGCAGGGGAACGTCGGGCTAAGGAGTTGATATAACGGCGGATTGCTGAGCCTTCGCCTTTCGCGTCAACTGGTTTGGCAGAGGACTGGCCGTGGCCGGGCGACGAGGGCTTCGGGGACATATCAACTCCTTTCGCGACGGTGTGTAAAACGTTTATGGATATAACAGTAGACCTTTTCGAGCCCGCTGAGGTGGCTCATCACATGGAAAACGGTGTGACGGGTGTGAAAATCGGGTAAGGTGTTGCGAGGAAAGGTTGTCGGCGCGGGTTTTCGACACCTAGGAAGTAGTAATAAATTTGCATCCTAGTGCGTTCGCACAACCATTTTCGGTTGATTTGTCGGAATGTTCCGAGGTTTTCCTCGGCTGATTATGCAGGACGGACACTTAGATGGCTAGGATTCCATCGTCGGCGCCGCAGTTCTACACGGTGGCAGAAGTCGCTGAAATGACGCGAGTTTCGCGGATGACCGTGTATCGGATGGTGCATGCTGGAGATCTGCCAGCGGTGCGAGTGGGTAACTCTTATCGGGTTCCCAAATCTGCTATTGATCAGCTCCTGTCCGGGGGCGTTTCCGATGATCGGCGTGAGGCTTCTGGCTCCTAATTGGGGTACTGGCGCCTCATTAGGGTAGAATCTTTTCCTGTTCAATAGCGCGGCGATGTCGCGTCAACTATATAGTCCGGAGGTAACCGGTGGGTTCTGTTGTTAAGAAGCGCCGCAAGCGTATGTCGAAGAAGAAGCATCGTAAGCTACTTCGCAAGACGCGCCACCAGCGTCGCAACAAGAAGTAAATCTGGAAAATCGAGGGTCGAAAGGCCCTCGATTTTTTGTGTTTTACCTGCTAGTGAGGGTTGTTGAGCGGGTGAATAGGGCTAGCAGGTTGTGTTAGTTGGTTCACAAGTCGGGTTTTGGCTGTTAGTGTCAGGAATTAAGGTTGCGCTTTCGTGAAATGCCTGCTCAGGTGGCGTGTTGGGGATATTCCGTGTTGGTCTGGGTGGCATGGATTTGTTGTTGGTGTTGTTTTTCGGGTGGTAAAGGGTGTTGTCATGGCTGGTGGAGTTCATTTAATTCGGAAAAAGGTTGTGGCGCTGTTCGCGGTGTTCATGTTGGTTGCTGGGGTGGGGGTGACGGTGTTGCCGACGTCGGCGCAGGCAGCTCCGCCTGATCCAGAGCCTTCTTTGGGTGGCTCGTGGTCGTGCGAATCAAGTGGTGAGTGTCAGTATTTGGATTCGAGCAATAATCCTTATAAGAGTACGTGGTTGTTGTGGAATAACAAGTGGTATTACTTCGGTTTTGACGGCTGGATGTATCGCACAGTTGGTGAGTATACATACGCCAATGAATCGTTGATCTCCGGTGGCTACTATCGGTTTGATAGTTCTGGGGCTATGGTGACCGGCTGGGTGTATACGAAATATGATGACGACGGTAAGTATTATTGGATGTATTACGGTCTGGATGGTCGTAATGTCTATGATGTAGCTTCCTATATTGATGGCGCATGGTACGTGTTCGATTGGCGTGGTTTTATGGTCGCGGACGCGACTTATGAGACCGAGGATGGAAAAGAGTATCGTTTGACGGCCTCGGGTAAGGTGTATACGGGCTGGTACCAGGACGGTGCAGATTGGTATTACTACGGTTCTGATGGTGCGATGTATAAAGAGCAGTGGTTGTATTCCGGCGGTCAATGGTACTACTTCGATTCTGCGGGAAAGATGTGTACTGACACAGGCGTTGAGAGCGGCGGTAGCTATTATCGGTTCACGTCTTCTGGTGCGATGCTAACTGGCTGGTATCAGGGTGGTTCGTATTGGTATTACTACGGCTCTGACGGTGCGATGTATATCAATAAGTGGTTGTATTACGGTGGTCAGTGGTATGCGTTCTGGCCTGATGGGACCATGCGGGTTGATAGTTGTTTTTATGGTTTCGGAAAGGATTACAATGTTTATTGTTACGGCAGTTCTGGGGCGATGGCTACAAATGGTTGGTTTCTAGAGCTGGCTGATGATACGTGGAGTTATTTAAGTCCTTCAGGTGTGGCTTACCCGGGGTGGCAGTATATCGGTGGTAAGTGGTATTACTTCGGGGGTCCGTATTGTGACATGGTCACCGGTATCTACAAGATAAGGAATGTGAGCTACGTGTTTGATTCCAGTGGTGCGTGGACTGGTAAGTCGTATGGTGCTGGCAAAGCGCTGTAGCTAGCCGTCTGGTCGTATAAGTGAAGAATCGGGGGTCGAAAGGCCCTCGATTTTTTGTGTTTGACCTGCTAGTGGGGGTTGTTGAGAGGGTGAATAAGGCTAGTAGGTTGTGTTAGTTGGTTCACAAGTCAGGTTTTGGTTGTTAGTGTCGGGAATTAAGGTGGCGTTTTCGTGAAATGCCTGCTCAGGTGGCGTGTTGTTAGATGATCTGCGTTGGTCTGGGTGGCATGGATTTGTTGTTGGTGTTGTTTT
>JAAYWS010000093.1 GCA_012516575.1 Actinomycetaceae bacterium | reverse complement strand
GGGGCATCACCACCCTATCCAGCAAGGATGACGGGTTCTGCCCGGCAAGACCCATCTCCAGCTCCAGAATTCATGCAAATAGACAGTATTATTTAGCTCTTGGGTGGGGGCTCTTCACAATCGAGCGTGTAGTTACTTATCAGTGAGCTATTCGGTTGCGGTTAGTAAGGTTTTACGGTTGGCAAACAGCCAGTCACCACAACCGCCTAGACGTCCTAGGGTTTCTTGCTCGATACGCTGGCAGGTTTTATCGAGAGCTTGACCAGCAAGTTTTACTACGTGGAAAGCATCCAAGACGGGTTGAACTTCGGAAAGCTCTTCGACGGCAGGTCATGTCTTGACGCCAACTACGAGCGCAACCGGTGCATTTCATACGGCGAACTATCACGATCAACCCCAGCCAACGGATAAGCTCAAAGACCAAGTAAAGTAGAAACATTCACGTCAATAAACGTAAGACTCTTCAAGAGGGTTTCGTGATGACAAACAGATGATCAGAACACTCCTATATCTCATCCAAAACCCACACCCCTTTTCCACCACCACTACACGCCCAAATATGAAGAGCACGTAAAGTCCCCTATGTCGTGTGTTATTCTTGAGTTTTCTGAAGCATAAGACGGACTGCGTGCATAAGTGTCAACTTTCACCACCCTCTAAGTCGTATATAGCGCTGGAGGGTACGAAAAGTTGACACTTACGCACAGGTGGAGCCGTTATCGAGGCGATCAACACCGGCACCACAGCCAGCCACCTGACGATTAAAAGAAATAACCGTCTCGAAGTTCACAACTTAACGGCAAACGGCGCGATCGGCACGTGCGGTACATAAAAAGTCGACTTTTGTGGTTAACCGCAGTCAGCCGTGGGGCAGTCTAGAATCAAAGTATGCGTATTTATCTTCCACTTACTGCTAGAGAATTATCTGCCCCGCATATTTCAGCGCGACTTGCTCATGGCGTGACCCCTGCTTTGCAATCTGCTGTGCCAGAGGAAAATGATGAAGGATATGAATTGATTTCTTCGCTCGCTGCAGCTGACGATTCGTTGCGTTTGATCGGAAACAGTGACGATGAGTGCCTGCGCCGAATCGTTGTTGCCGCAGATGTGGATACCGATCTTATCGGAACTCCAGCGTCCGGCTCGCAGACACTACCAACCCAAATAATGTTACTGGGCGAGATCTCATGGGATAAAGTGGCGGCGATTCACGTGGATGAGCCAGGTTTTGAAGAGCTTGTGCGCGCGGCAATTGCGGGAGATGAGGCGGCTTTTGTAGATACCGGTGATATTGACATGCTTTGGTACGATCCAACTGAACTTGAGCAACTGATTGCGGAGCTTAACCAGTAGGACATGCACGCGATTAGGCCGTTATTGACAGCGTAGAACCTCCGCCTTCTACCGGTGTAATCGTAATCCGGTTCGGGATGATCGTTTTTAGATCAGCAACGTGCGAGATGATGCCAACTTTTCTTCCGCTTGCTGACAGGTCAGTGAGACAGTCGAGCACATCGTCGAGAACATCGGTGGAAAGTGTTCCAAAGCCTTCATCAAGCATCAAGGTATCTATACGAACTCCACCGTTTTCTTCTTGGACAACTTCCGCAAGGGCTAGTGCAAGCGATAACGAGGTGTAGAAGGTTTCACCACCCGACAACGTACCAGGGGAGCGGATCTCGTCGGTATGGGCGCTTCCCTCATGATCAATAATCTGGAGGCCTAAACCGGTTTTACGCTCTCCACCGCTTTCATCCGCACGTTGTAACATGTATCGACCACGGGAGAATTTCGCAAGATATTCATTAGCTCGTTCCACAACGATTTCGAAGCGCCGTAGCAAAACGTAAACTTGCAGACTCACCTTCGTGCCTGATTGGGGAGATGCGTTTGCGAGCTGGGACAGCCTAACCACTGGACCTGCGTGGGCTTGGGCCTGCGACCACCGAGAATGAGCTTTTCTTATTTCCTCTAAAACGGTCCGTGCATTATCTGCTCCTTCTTGAGCGAGGGCGTAGCGTTGTGATTGTTGAGTGTATGCAGTTTCAGCGGCGTCATAGGCACGGCGCGCTTGTTCGACCTGTGGTTTTTCATCTCCGGTTAAGGCAGAGAGGGTAGCGGATTCAAGCCTGCCGTTGATGCGGGATAGCGCATCATTAAAGGTATCCACTTGCGCGCGGGCGGCAACGAGTTCCGTGCCAGACATGGTCGCGGCGCTAGCGGTGAGTTCATCCATTTTCGCCTGTGATAGGGCTTGTTCGACTTCCGAATATCGCTCGATGACGCCCGTACATTCAGTGACAACCCGAGAGAGATAGTTTTGCTCTTCTTGGAGTATTGTTTGTGCTTCTTCGGCGGCTTTTAATAGGTCCGCAAGAGACTCGCCAGCACCTAGGCCGGTAATAGATTCATCATCACCGATGGCTTTTGCAAGTTTGTTTTTGTCGGAGCGCAGGGAATCGCTGGCACTTTTAATCGCAGCGCGAGTTTCCGTGGCAGTCGTGCTGGTGGTGGCAATTGTTTTGTGGAGCTCTGTTCTTTGCTCGCTCAGCTCAACGAGTTGGTTTTCTAGCCGGAGGACGGCGGTAGCGGCCTGCTTAGCGCGCTCCAAGTTTTTGGAGACATCGGTGAGCTGAGCGTCAACGGTTTCGTGGGTTAGGCCTTCGATTTGCGGAGCTAAAGTAGCGATAACGGTTGCGAGCCGGTCGCGTTCTTGAGCGGCTTTATCGCACTCCTTTTTGTAGGCGTCACAAACGCTTTGTTGGGTCTCAACAGTCGCGCGTGTGGTATGCGAATCAGTTGCTTGGGCAGGAAGTGGATGAGCAGTTGAGCCGCACACCGGGCACGGATGATCTTCTTTAAGGTTTTGCGCCAAAATAGCAGCCTGTGATGCTATCCAACGATCGGTAATCTCAAGCAAGAGTTGCTGTTGTCCGCCAAGCTCATCGAGTTTTTCGCCGTAGTTCTTCTCTGCTTGGGCGTGGTCATGAAGAGCTTTTTCGCGCTCGAGGAGCAGTTTTTTACGGTCTTCTAACTGGCGTTGTTCGGCTGTGAGTGCTCCCGTTTTCGCTTCCCACTCCCGCTCACCACTGAGTTTTTCCGTCAGCTGTTTTTCAGCGTCAGGTATTTCTTCGAGCTCTGTAGTGAGCTGTTTGGTTTTTTCTTCCAGTTGTTCCAGTTCAGCTTGATCTCTTAATATCTGTGCTTCGCGCGGGCCGATTCCGTTCGCAAGCTCAACGAGCGGGCGAAGTGTAGCGATGTGTTCGTTACTTGTTTGCAACTCTTGAGTAAGTTGCGTATTGACTGCAGCGGCTGACCTGAGGATCTTATCCGTAGTCGAAACACTCAACGTAAAAGGTTCAGTTACTGGTTCAAAACGCTCGGTGAGCGAGGATGGTTTGTTGCTGAGTGTGTCAGATAGCTTCGTTTTTACTTGCGCTAGTGCGTTTAACCGGTTCACGGCAACTTGTGCACGTTCGTGGGCGTCAATCCGGGCGCGCATGACATCAATATTCGCTGTGTTCTTCTGCAATTCGGTTTTTTCAGCCAGTAACTCTTCCCGCTCAGCGATCGCAGAAGCTAGCTTTTCCTCGTGCTTTAGGAATGCGCGTGCGGTATCGAGCGTGTTTTTGTGATCAGTTAACCGCTGGCCTGTTGAGTGTGCTTCTGCTTCTAACTGGTCACCAACGGCTATGATCCGTTCGATCAGCTGGGTATCTGATGAGTCGATAAGCGTTTCACGCATTTCATTGATTTCGGTATGCCACGGTGAAGTGGCAGGGTTACCCATCCACCGAGAAACCGTGTCATTAAACGTTTCCCTAGCGGCGGTAATTTGTTTGGTGCGACCAGCGGCCATCTCAGCAAGGTGCGCAGCGAAATCACTGTATTTTTTAGTGTCGAAAAGTGTTTCCAACAGAGCGGAACGATCCGTGGAAGAAAGCCGTAAAAACGCGGCGAACTGGCCCTGCGGCAACACCACAGTTTGGACAAACTGTTTCCGATTCAGTTGCAAAATCGGGCCCAACTCTATGTTGACATCCCGTGCACCGGTGGCAATATTTTCCCCGGTATCCCATTGTTGGGCTTCCACCGCGCCTTCTGATAGCTTACGTAATGTTGCTTGCGAAGAAATCAGCCGAGTGCCCGATCCATCGCGTTTGGGTTTATTCCACGCTGGTTGCCGAGTGACCAGATATGTGCCGGAAGCAACGGTGAACACTAGCCGCACTTCGGAGGGTTGATCTTCCGGAGCATGAGTGGAACGAATACGGGCCGAATCCGAATCGGCCCCCGCTACATCCCCATATAACGCAAACACTATCGCGTCAATAATTGACGACTTCCCGCTTCCCGTGGGCCCTTCAAACAAGAAAAGTCCATTTGCGGTGAGCGCATCAAAGTCGATGATATGGCGACCAGCAAAAGGCCCGATCCCGTTTAATTCCAAATGGCGAATTAGCATCAGCGGGCCTCCTTCATCAGTTCATCCCAGGCGTCCGTAATAATTTCGCGTTCTTTGCTATCAATATCGCGCCCGCCTACTTTGTTAAAAAACTCGGTAATCGTTTCCACCGGGTTGACGGTCAACGCGCGTAACTCGGCAGCCCGGAGCTGGACCTGCTCGGTTTCATGTTGATGCTCGAGCAGATGTGGGAAGGCTGAACGTAGCCGCAGATACATATTGGCAGGCCGCTCCGGATCAGTTACCCGTGCGCGCACGTAATAATCCTGATACTGGGAATATTCTTCCGATATTAATTCGGCTAAGGTTCCGCGCACGGTTACGAGTGGGCGGACCAAGGGAGCAGGAATAAGCTCATACGAAGGATCAGCACCCGCATGCGAAATCTCCACCAACACCGAAGACTTACGATGCTTTTCTTCGGAAAACGAAAAAGCAATAGGAGACCCCGAATAACGGATCAGCGGACCTGAATCTGCATTGACAATTTGCGGGCCGTGCAAATGCCCAAGGGCAACGTAATCAATCTGCCCGCGCTCGCCTTCACCCACCCGGAAAACGCTAGCGGGCACCGAATCCACCCCGCCAATATGAATATCGCGCTCCGAATCAGATTTCTCTCCGCCGAGCACAAAAGCATGAGCCATCACCACCCGCGGCACATCTTGATATTCTCCGCGCGCAATATCCGCGCCAACCAATCCGAGCGCCGCTTCCATAACAGCTTGATGACTGCGTGCTAATGGTTCATCAGTATCCGAAAGCCGCCCACGTTCCATATCCGGATCCAGATACGGGATGGCATAGACAAGCCCCACCACTTCACCATCGCGCCGAACCTTCACCGGTGTGCCCGAATCAAGAACGTCAGAGATAATCGTCAAACGCTCACTCATAAGCCCGGAAGCAAAACCTAAACGCTTAGGGGCATCATGATTACCCGGCGTCATAATCACATGGGTGTGCTCAGCCAGCCGAGTCAAAGTATCCGACAGCAATTCCACCATGGTAACCGGAGGAATCGCCCGATCATACACATCACCGGAAATCAGCACTGCGTCCACATCACGGGTGGCGGCTAAAGCCACCACGTGATCTGCCCACGCCTGAAAAGCCTCCGTTAAATCCGCGCCATGAAGCGTGCGGCCAAGGTGCCAATCAGCAGTGTGAAGAAATCTCATGAAACCAGCCTAAAGTGCACCTCGGACAGAAATTCACCGCGTCTTTAACAATGCCGTTTTAACAAGAGCATTGTGACAACAGTACGGTATTAGTCGTGTACCGAGCCTAAAATCTCCAGCGCGGCGTCATGCAAAAGCCCGTTGGACGCGATTGCATGCCCGCCCCACGGCCCATCTTCGCCATCAAGCGACGTAAACCGACCGCCAGCTTCAGTCACAATCGGCACAATCGCAGCCATATCGTACAGTTCCAGTTCCGGTTCGGCAGCCATGTCAACCGCGCCCTCGGCAACCAGCATATAGCTCCAAAAATCTCCATAAGCCCGGGTACGCCACGATTTTTGCATCAAATTCAAAAACGCGCGCAGCTGCTTACGATCCGCCCACCCATCGAGCGAAGAATACGAAAGCGAGGCATCCTCAATTTCCTTGACCTGCGAAACATGAATCTGCTTGGAATTCGCCCACGATTTCCCGGTATGCGCGCCCAAACCTTTGCCTGCCCACCAACGCCGTCCCAAAGCCGGAGCACTGACA
Organism: Actinomycetaceae bacterium; assembly: GCA_012516575.1. GTDB lineage: Bacteria > Actinomycetota > Actinomycetes > Actinomycetales > Actinomycetaceae > Arcanobacterium. The sequence goes on along the minus strand of JAAYWS010000093.1, from coordinate 10,429 downwards.
ATGCCCAGCACGATTTCGCCGTCTTCTTCCAAAGCGAGCAAGGTCGCCCACACAGGTACTCCGCGCACAAAATTCTTCGTGCCATCAATCGGATCAATAATCCACCGGCGCCCAGACAAACCCGCAGTCTGCCCCTGTTCTTCACCGAAAATAGCGTCCCGCGACCGGTATTGCCGCAGTTTTTCGCGGATAATTTTTTCCGCGCCCTTATCCGCATCCGACACCGGAGTCATATCCGGCTTGGTCTCTACCTGCAGGTCATTTGCCTGAAAACGAGCGAGCGTGAACTGGTCCACCTGATCAATAATGCCGGCGGCTACTTGCAAATCATCTGAAATACGGGTCCGAGTCATGGTCCCATCCTACGTTATTACCATTCAGTGCTGGCGCGTGAGCCGAGCAGTCGCCGATAGGAATCCACTCGCGCGACCCCAATCGGGTCCGTAATCTCGTCTAACGCACAGTCAATAACCCCGGCTTCATGCGTGCATCCACGTGGACAATCTGCGGCAACTTCGAATAAATCAGGAAACCCGCGAAGCAGGTCTTCAGGCTCGACATGAGCCAAACCGAAGGTGCGCACCCCGGGGGTATCAATCACGATCCCGCCGTCGTCCAACGCAAAGGCCATTGCTGACGTCGACGTATGCCGTCCGCGCCCGGTGACCACATTAACTTCTCCCGTATCACGTTGAGCTTCTGGGATAAGTGCATTAATTAACGTGGATTTGCCGACGCCGGAATGGCCCACGAGCACGGACACGCGTCCAGCAAGCCGTTGCTCAATTTGCGCCAGACCTTGAGCGTCAGCCACCTCGTCAATAATCGTAGAAACCACAATCGGTAGTTCCATGGGCCCATAGAGTTTTTGAAGCTCACTCGGATCGCCTAAATCGGCTTTGGTGAGCACCAATAAAACGTCCATACCGGCGTCGTAAGCAGCGACGATACACCGGTCGATCATGCCCGTGCGCGGCTCGGGCTGGGCAAGCGCAGTGACTATCACCAGCAGATCCGCATTTGCTACGATCACGCGCTCAACGCCTTGCGCTTCGCCTTCTTCACCTACCCGGCGCAAAACGGTGTTACGTTCATCGACTTGCGCAATCCGCGCCAAAGTATCTTTGCGTCCCGACAGGTCCCCAACCATTGCGCATACGTCGCCAACCACGATTGCTCCGCGCGGGATTTCGCGGGCTTTAACGGCGACGACGGCGGTGCCGTCATCGACCATGCGGACATGGTAGCGTCCGCGATCTACTCGGATGACGCGGCCACGGCGGGCTTTGGAATAGTCGGGACGGATTTTGGTACGTGGGCGCGAAGACTTCCCCGGACGTACCCGGACCCGGTGATCGTCAGTGCCGATATCGCGTCGGCTCATGGGCGGCCCTGACCGAGCATGAGCGCCCATAGTTTGGTGAAGGTCGGCATTGTTTTCGCGGTTGTTTCAATGTTTTCAACTTCCACACCCGGAACACGCAAACCAATAATCGCACCAAAAGTGGCCATTCGGTGGTCCTCATAGGATGCCAGTACCGCGCTTTGAAGCTCTCCGCGTGGGGTAATAACCAGATCGTCGCCAACTTCAGCGGCCTCCACACCCAGTTTGGCAAACTCGGTCACTAACGCGGCTAAACGGTTAGTTTCGTGTCCGCGGAGCTGACCAATATTGCGCAAGTAAGACGTGCCGGAGGCGAAAGCACATACCGCGGCCACTGTTGGGACGAGCTCGCCCACGTCTGCCATATCTAGATCCAGACTGAGGAGTTCCTCCGGCCCGTGCAAGGTCAGGTCACGCACATGCGGATCTGTGCCAGCCAGCGACACATGCCCACCCATAGCAGTGAAAATATTGCGTAGCTGATCGCCAGGTTGCGTGGTTTTCAACGGCCAATTCCGGATTGTTACTGTGCCGCCGGTGACCATGGCTGCCGCCATATAAGGTCCGGCATTCGACAGATCAGCCTCAACCGTCACTTCGGTGAGCTGTGAGCGCCCCGGCTGTACCACCCAACGCACGGCAGGTCCTTCAAAGACTTCATTACCCGCCGCGTCGTATTGGGATACCGTAATTCCAGCTTCACGCAGCAGCTCGACCGTCATTCGAATATGCGGAGTAGAAGGCACGCGGGCGCCAATATGGTGCAGGTCGAGCCCGTTTTTCATTAACGGAGCAGACAACAACAACGCAGAAACAAACTGGGACGAGGCACTCGCATCAATCTCCACGACGCCGCCCGCTAACTGACCTGCGCCATGAATAGTCAGTGGTAAAACCGGCTGACCATTGAGTTCGGGGGCATCAATCCGTACCCCGAGATCTCGTAAAGCGTTAACAACCGTGCCCATAGGCCGGACCCGTGCAGCCTCGTCACCATCAATAGTCACGACGCCTTGGGCATGTGCGGCCAGCCCCGGAATAAAACGCATTACGGTGCCCGCAAGGCCCGCGTCGATATGACCGGTGCTAAAAGCCGGGTTTTTTCCATCGGTAGCAGGATAAATAATCCACGCTTCGCCGTCGTCGTCCACCCGTAAGCCGAGTGTGCGTAAAGCCTCCACCATCAGCTCAGTATCGCGTGCGTGAAGTGGGGCGTTAATACGCAACGGTTGGGTGCCGAGCGCCGCCACAATCAAATACCGGTTTGTTAAAGACTTGGAGCCCGGGATGGAAAGAGCCGAATTAATTGCGCCAGACGTTGGCGCCTTCCACAACTTCACTGACCACGTCCCTTTACATTTGAAGCGACAATAAGTGCACCGCCGATTAAACCGGCAGACTGCGCCAAACCGAGCAGGTACTTTTGACGTTCCTCGCCGTGGGCGAGCCAGACAGGATTATTCGCCAAGACCACTGGAACCTGCCCGGCAGCTAAAACGAGGGCAGCAACGCGCGGAGTTTTCGACAATGCAAGCGCCAAACCCGCGCCCACAAACGTCCCGCCGGCTAACCGCGCGAAAAAATCAAGTACCTCATTGCTGGGCGCAGTCAATCCAAGCCGCGTCTCCAGCGTCGTCCCTTCAATAAGCGCGTACAGTTGGCGGGCGCGCTCGCGGTGCCCTTCCGGCTTAACCAAAGCATCCCAGCCGGATGCAACGAAAGGAACCGCCAATAATGGGCGCGCAATTGTATTTAGCACAGTCATATTTCTATCCTACGAGAAAAGACTGCATGGCGGCCGAAACTGCCAACCGGCAAAGTACATATGATCAAGTGTCAAGATCAATTAACTTGGCAAGCGGGCCATAGTGGGCGTTGACGGCTTCTTTATAAGCTTTTAAGTCACCGGCTTCAGCTGCTCGGATCATGTCACCGTGCGTTTTCGCAGTAATGAGTAAAGATTCCGCTTGCGGAGCGTCCAAATGCGGCAGGAAAGCCTGATGAACCAACCACATGGCGCTCATTAACTGCTGGGTAAGTGTGTTACCCGAAAAAGAATTAAGCGCATTATGGAAGGCAATATCTTCATCCAGATAGGTTTCGCCGCGTTCGGCCTTCTGCGTCATAGCATCAACTAATGCATGAATATCTGGGTTATGGGTGTTTTTGAAATGGTTAACAACCTCTTCCGCGATACCCAAATCGAGAGTTCTGCGAGTAGCTACCACATGGCGCAAGGTGGCTTTTCCAGTGCTATGATCTAGTGCGTTTCGCAAGATCAGAGTTTCCACCAGTGGACGCATCGTCATATTGCCGACGAAAGACCCCCGGCCCTGTTGCACGCTGACAATGTCGAGGGCTTCGAGTTTACGTAAGGCTTCGCGCACTGAGGAACGTGCTACCCCGAGGTCAGCGCATAATTTTGCTTCAGTGGGGAGCGGGTCACCGGGTTTCAGTCCGCGATCAAGAATGTAAGATTTAATAGCGTCCATTGTTGCGGCAGACCTGTTCGCTCCCGTTAAAAGGGCATCAGTACGATCTGAAAAAGCACTCACTGAGTACTTGTCCAGAAGTGCTTGCACTGACTTGTCTGACAACATAGGCTAATCTTATCTGAGGACCGGCATTGTTCCGTACAATTATAACGAAAAGTAACGAAACTGTTGCCGGGAATTAAGGCCAATTATTATATGCGTAGAAAAGGGACCATCGTGGGAGCACAATCCACACCCGAGGCTGAGAACTTATTAGCCCTAGATATTGGCGGCACTAAAATCGGTTGGGCAATTGTGGCCGCAAACGCACCTTATCAAGTAGCAGAACGCGGTGAAATTGCCACGCAAGCGTTCGACGGCGGCGACGTGGTAGCACAGCGCATCGTAGCACTGGCTAAGGAGCTCGTTGCGGAATATCCAGTACGCGGTGTCGCTATCGCCTCGGCCGGTGTAGTAGACCCGCACAACGGAGATATCGTTTTTGCTACCGGTACCATGCCCGGGTGGGGCGGAACCCGTCTGGGTACCCTCATCACAGAAGCAACCGGATTGCGGGTCTGGGCAATCAACGACGTACACGCTCACGGACTTGGCGAAGCTGTGCTTGGTGCGGGCCGCGGGTTTACCTCGGTGCTTGCCTGTGCAGTTGGAACCGGTATTGGTGGCGCGCATATTTCTAACGGTGCGATCGTTTTTGGCGACCACTACCTTGCTGGTCATTACGGCCATATTCATCATCATGCAGCTCGCCACCAAGTATGTTCGTGTGGGCGCACTGGCCATATCGAATCAATTGCGTCCGGGTCTGGAATTACCGCGTGGTTTAATGCGCGCAGCAAAGGCGAACAGGTAGCTAATGGTCGTGAACTTCAAGAACTGGCTGATAATGGGCACGAATTAGCCGGGCGAGTTTTTGTTGAATCCGCATACGCGCTCGGGGAAGTGCTCGGTTCGCTGGCAAACGGTATTGACCCGTCCGTCGTCATCCTTTCCGGATCGATGACGCGTTCGGGGGAGCGCTGGTGGCAGGCTTTACGTGAAGGCTATGCGGCCAGCGCTATGGACTTTGTGGCTGAGCTTGATATTTGTCAAGGAGAGCTCGGCTCGGACGCCCCGCTTCTGGGAGCCGTCCTCAACTACAACACGATGGAGAAAAAGTATGAATCCGCTAATTGAATCCCTGCGCGGGCAACTCATTGTCTCCGCGCAAGCCTACCCCGGTGAGCCTTTGCGGCATCCGGAAACCATGGCTCAAATGGCGCTTGCCGCTGAACGCGGCGGTGCGGCTGCCATTAGGTGTCAAGGCTTAGCCGATATTTCCGCGATAAAAGGTCAGGTACAAATCCCGGTTATTGGCCTGTGGAAAGAAGGCGATGAAGGCGTTTATATTACGCCCACTCTCCGGCATGCGCGGGCATGTGCCATGGCCGGCGCCGATGTGGTGGCAATTGACGCTACCGGGCGTCCGCGCCCAGATGGCCTGACCTACGGGGAAACCGTCGCCCGACTCCACGAAGAAAATATTCTCGTGATGGCGGACTGCGGTTCTTTCGAGGACGCACAGCGGGCGGTCGACGCCGGTACGGATATTATTTCGACCACCCTAGCTGGTTACACGCCAGACCGGGAGAAAACCGTAGGCCCGGACTTTGAATTACTCGCACAGATGATCGAGGCTTTCCCAGATGTTCCGGTGATCTGTGAAGGACGGGTACATACCCCGGAGCTCGCCCGCCAAGTAATGGATGCCGGCGCGTTCGCCGTCGTCGTTGGCACGGCAATCACCCACCCAACCTCAATTACCACGTGGTTCCGCGACGCGGTACTGGGGAAGTAAAGACAAAACTGTAAGCACAAAACCCTAGGAAAGACTAAAAATGTATATTGGAATTTTTCCAAACGCAGAAGCTGTAGCTGATGCGGCAGCAAAATACTTCATCGACACGATGACGGCGGCAGACCACAAGGTTGTTGGTGTGGCCACCGGTTCGACTCCGCTTCCGCTGTACAAGCGCCTGCGTGCCGCTCATGCGCAAGGCACGTTCACGCTGGCTGGTATGAAGGCCTTTGCTCTCGACGAATACATCGGAATTGATCCGGAGCACCCGGAATGCTACCGGAATGTGTTGCGGGCAGAGCTGGTCGGCGAGGACAAAACCGGACTGCGTGAAGAAGATCTGTACACCCCGGATGGCTCGGCTGCCGATCCATACGCGGCTGCTGATGCCTACGACCAGGCCATTAAGGACGCCGGTGGCGTCACTTTGCAGATTCTTGGCATCGGATCGGACGGGCATATCGGCTTTAATGAGCCTTCCGGTTCGCTCGCTTCGCGTACGCACGTGGAGGCGCTGATGGCCAAGACGCGCGAAGATAACGCTCGTTTCTTCGACGACGATATTAACAAGGTTCCGTCCCAGTGCATCACCCAGGGTTTGGGGACGATTATGGATGCGCGCAAGACCATGCTGATTGCTACCGGTGCTGGTAAGGCTGAGGCTGTGCGTGAACTGGTAGAAGGCGCAGTTAGTGCCAAGTGGCCGGCAACCGTGCTTCAAATGCACGCAGATACGGTTGTTTTCCTTGATGAGGCCGCTGCAGCCCAGCTCACGCTCACCGACTACTACAACGAACGTTGGGAGCAGTGGGCATGAGCACGCTAAACGGCAAGGTACTAGATGCTCGCGGCAAACTCGTCGGATCCGGTATCGTTTTGGACGACGCCGGTGCCCTAGTGGAAGTTTTGCCGGTTACCGATGCGGAAGTGTCGGGTTGGATCACTCCGGGCCTGATTGACATTCACAACCATGGCGGTGGCGGAGCGTCCTTCCCGGACCAGTTCACTCAAGAAGGTGTGAAAACGGCTGTTGATACCCATCTGAAGATGGGAACGACTGCTATGTTGGCTTCCACGGTGTCCATGATTGATCCGCTTCCAGCAATCCACAACTTGGTGGAAGCGTGTGAAGCGGGCATGCTCTTGGGTATTCACTTGGAGGGTCCGTACATTTCGCCGTACAAGGTTGGCGCTCAAAACCCGGCAGCAGTCCGCAACCCGGATTTGGATGAGCTTCGCTCGTGGCTGGAAGCTGGCAAGGGTTGGGTAAAGACCATGACCCTGGCTCCGGAAGTCGATAATGCTGCCGAGGCTGCGAAGATGCTCTTGGATTACGGTGCGCTTCCGTCGTGGGGACACACGAACACTTCGGGTGCTGTCCAGCGGGAACTGATCGAAATCACGACTGCGTATGCGGCAGAAAAGGGTATTAGCCCGGCGCAAACCGCTACCCACCTGTTTAACGCGATGCCACCGTTGAGCCATCGTGAGCCGGGTCCGGCGCGTGAGCTGATCGCATCGGCACGCCGTGGGGAAACGGTAGTTGAGCTGGTGGCAGACGCTATCCACCTGCACCCGGATCTGGTCGGCGACGTTATTAACTTCATCGAGCCGAAGAATGAGCTGGGTGCGGTATTTATTACCGACGCGATGGAAGGCGCGGGTATGCCCGACGGACAGTATGTGCTCGGCTCGCTGGCCGTCACCATTACAGATGGGGTAGCGCGGTTGACCGAAGGCGGTGCGATTGCCGGTGGTACCGCACGCATGGCACAAGATATCCAGCGGATGGTTGGTGCCGGCGCGGTCACCATGGAGCAGGCGGTGCGTGCATCGGTAGCGGCGCCAGCGTACACGCTGCGTCTCACTGGTGAAGAGCCTGGTGTGAGCCTCGAATATACGGTGGGCGAGAAGATGAATCTGGTCACGTTTGACGAAGAGCTCAACGTCACCGGCGTCATTCGTGAAGGAAAACCGGTCACGCTCTAGCACTGAAAGTGAATCAAATACAATGGCCAACGCAAGTCAGGGAATAAAAACTGGTCTTAAGCGTTGGCCATTGTGTATGAATGTGTCCGCGCGGGTAAGGAAGGGTAGTCTAAGTGTTGATGACTGAACTTATTCGCGTAACTGAAGAAACCCAAGCGGAACGCACTGCGCGCTTCGAGCGCGATGCGATGCCGTATTTGGATCAACTCTATGGTGCGGCGATGCGGCTTACCCGTAACCCGCAGGATGCGGAAGACTTGGTGCAAGAAACCTATGCGAAAGCTTTCGCGGCCTTCCACCAATACAAGCCGGGCACTAATTTGAAAGCCTGGCTCTACCGGATCCTCAACAACACCTTTATCTCGCATTATCGCAAGCTCCAACGCCGTCCGAAAGAAGCCGACGCGGGAGAAGCTGAAGACTGGCACGAATACCGGGCTGCTTCCCATGATTCAACCGGCATGAAATCGGCAGAGGTAGAGGCATTGGAAAACCTGCCCGATGAGGAAATTCGGGAAGCTTTAGAAAGCTTAGATCCGGACCGGCGCACCGCCGTCTATTTAGCGGATGTTGAAGGGTTTTCTTATCAGGAAATTGCGGACATTATGCAAACCCCAATCGGTACCGTGATGTCTCGCCTTTCACGTGGACGTAAGCAGTTGCGTGAGAATTTGGCCGAGTATGCCCGGGACCTCGGGTACAAGGTGAAGTGAGGATCGGCCATGAAAGAATTTGAACGGTTACTCGGCGAACTTGATAGCTGTCACTGTGGTGCGCAGGCATGTGATTGCACGGAAGTGCTGGAGAATCTTTTCGAGCTATTGGATGAGGAAATTCCGGTAGAAAAAGCCCATCGGTTACTATTGCATGGGCAGGAATGTCCGGAGTGCGCGCAGCGGATCGAAGCTGAGCTGCGTCTGCGGAAGGCTATACAGCGCTCGTGTTGTTCGGCGGTGGCTCCGGCATCCTTACGGGTGCGGATCCGGCAAACGGTGATTAAGTATTCGTCTTCGTGATAGGGCTAACCTCATATGACGAAAGAATGGGTGAGCGGTAGAATGTTCACCTATGCGTTACATAGATGTGGATAGGAGAAAGTGATGTCGAAGCGTTCACGTAAGCGTCGCGACCGTCGTAAGCGCGGTGCGAACCACGGCAAGCGTCCGAACATCTGATTCGGTTCGTTTTCGGTTCGTTAGACCTGATATTCAAAATATTCGTGTGTCACTGTGCGCCTGTATCTTTACAGCGCTGTTGTGACACACGAATTTTTCTTTAAGGAAGCTTCGCTCAACGCCGGTGGCGGTTCATTCAACGCCGGTGGCGGTTCATTCAACGCTGGTGGTGGTTCATTCAACGCCGGTGATGGTTCACTCAACGCCGGTTTGCGGTACGCCGAGCCAAGCATGCCAGCCTTGATGAAGCACCAACCATGCGATGAGGCCGTATCCGGCTTGCCGCGGAGTGTACGAGCCGGACAGAACCATATCGGTCGCCCATTGTTCATGGCGAACCAGCGGGGTGTAACAATCCACGAAGGGTATGGAACGCCGCTGGCACACTTCTGCGAAGGCGTTGCTTAGATCCAGCTGGAGGCGTTCAGGCTGGTCGTAGCGTGGGGGAGGTCCTACAACAAAGGGGCGTAAACCGATTCGAGCGGCATTGTCGAGCATATTGGCGACGTAAAGGCGAGAGCGGGCAAGGGAAAGACCTGCGTCGAGATCGTGTGAACCGAGCCCCACGACTAGGCGATTATCGGCGTTGCGATCAAGGCGGGACTCAATATCAGATTGCCAACGTGCGGTGAGTTGTGCGGTTGTTTCTCCAGGGGTTGCCAGTTCGATACTCATAACCGGCGGATCGTGCTCAGTACGGGCCATTACCCGCCCAGTCCACCCCATCGCGCGGGCATCGCCGTAACCAGCGATCAGCTCATCGCCTACAAAAAGTACTCTTTTAGCTTTCACGTTTGCCCTAGCCTTCTATTCCTGATCTTAGGTATAACTTTGCCACACAATGGTGTCTAGAGCGCAAAATGCCGGTCTATCAGGTCTGCTGAGACGCCTATTTAGTTTGTGATCGTTGTTTCTGGGCGGGTAGGTGCTGTTTAAATGGCTCTTCATATTTGTGTGTGTAGTGGTGGTGGGAAAGGGGTGTGGGTTTTGGATGAGATATTGGAGTGTTCTGATCATCTGTTTGTCATCAGGAAACCCTCTTGAAGAGTCTTACGTTTATTGACGTGAATGTTTCTACTTTGCTTGGTCTTGACCGGCTGTGCTCATCGCTGATGGTTCGTCGTATGAAATGCATCGGTTGCGCTCGTAATTGGCGTCAAGACATGACTGGTGCTGCTGAGGGGCTTTCCGAAGTTCAACCCGTCTTGGATGCTTTCCGCGTAGTAAAACTTGCTGGTCAAGCAGTGGGTAAAACCTGCCAGCGTATCGAGCAAGAAACCCTAGGACGTCTAGGTGGTTGTGGTGACTGGCTGTTTGCCAACCGTAAAACCTTACTAAGAGCAGCCGAATAACTCGCTGATAAGTAACTACATGCTTATCTGTGAAGAGCCCACCCCAAAGAGCTACATAATACTGTTCATTTACATGAATTCTGGAGCCGGAGACGGGTCTTGCTGGGGAGAATCCGTCATCCTTGCTGGATAGGGTGGTAATACCTCTGATTTTCAGGGGCATCACCACCCTATCCAGCAAGGATGACAAGTAGTCC
>JAAYWS010000092.1 GCA_012516575.1 Actinomycetaceae bacterium | reverse complement strand
TATCTTCGGATAGTTCGATATTCCCTAATTTCAAAAACGATTCCGGGGTTTTCAGCCACCAAAAACGTCGCCAAGGACACTTCGCACCCCTAAAAGCGTCGCTGGGAGCATCCGAAGTGCTCAAAATACTGAAAAAGCGTCGTTTGCCGTTGAGTTGTGAACTTCAGCCGTTGAATTGTGAATTTCAGGTGGTTATTATTACCAACCACCAAGCGGACAAGCCCTTTTAGTGATGGTTTCGGAGTTAATGGGTGCGATACCAGCTCCACCCGTGCATAAGTATCAACTTTTACCTACCTCCAGCGCTATATACGGCTTGGAGGGTACGAAAAGTTGATACTTATGCACGAAGTCCGTCTTATGCTTCAGAAAACCGAAGAATAAAAGCCGATATAGGGGGCTTTACGGGCGGAAAAGCGTGCGCAGTCCGACCAAGCATCATAAACGTCACTCCCACACCCGAAAAGAGAGGCGACTAGAAGCTCACAACCTCAATAGCAGGCACCTCCGCGCCCCAAAAAAAGGGTTGAAAGGCCAAAGGTGAACGGAAGCTACCGCCCTGAGCCAATCGCCGGATTGTTGACTATCCGTAAAACTTCCGGGCCGAACGAGGTCAGTTTCGTAGTTCCTATCCCTTTTATTCGCCCCAGTTCGGCAAGATTGCGCGGCTTATGAATCGCGATTTCTTGTAAAACCACGTCATGGAAAATCGTGTAGGGCCGCCGACCCAGTTCCTCCGCTAACGCGCGCCGCCATGCTCGCAAATCTTCAAATAATTGCATATCTTCCGGATGCTCATGTTGGAATTGGAGGGCGCGAGCTTTCGCTTTATGCCTAGCAGCCGTTGAACGAGCTTTAGGCTGCGGCCAGTATTCGGTGAGGAAGCGGGACAGTTTCCGTTCGGCCCGCCCAGCACTTTGCCCCGCATAAGACACGTGTAGCTCTTCTTGGGCTCGGGTTATTCCCACGTAAAGCAAACGCCGTTCTTCAGCGATCGTATCCTTATCCTTCGCATGCGAAATCGGCATCAGCCCTTCGCTCATGCCCGCCAAAAACACTACTGGCCATTCCAAGCCTTTGGCTGCGTGCAAGGAAGAAAGCGTGACGGCTTCAGTGGTCGGCGCGTATTGCACATCCATACGCTCTTTCAGCTCAGCAACATAGTCCTCAATCGTGGCACGCCGCTTATTCCACATTTCCTCAGCCAGTTCTAACAAGGTTGCCAGCGAATCCCAACGTTCTCGCACAGCACCCCGTTCTTGCGGAGGCTCAGGCCGCCACCCCAGCGAAACTAAAGCCGCCCGGATCGTATCAGGCAGATCTTCATGTTGCGGAAGCTTCGCTACCGCCCCGAAAGTAATCATGGCTTCTTTAACTTCACGCCGTTGGAAAAAACGTTCCGAGCCGCGTAGCGCATACGAAATCCCGGCATTATTCAATGCCGTTTCAAAAGCCGCCGACTGGGCGTTCGTCCGATATAGCACGGCAATCTGGGACAGCGGTATCCCTTCGTCTTGTAAGGACAGAATCTTGCCCGCAATCTGGGCGGCTTCATCGGCGTCATCCCCGTAGGCTGCGAAACTAACTGGCCGGCCCGACTTGTGCATAGAACGCAAATAAACTGCGCCTTCTTGCCGATTATCGGAAATGACCTTATTCGCTAAATCCACGATTTGCGGAGTAGACCGGTAATTGCGGTTAAGCTGGACTACTTTCGCGCGCGGGAACTCTGCGGTGAACTGGGCCAGATAATCTGAACGCGCCCCGGCAAAAGAGTAAATCGTTTGCGACACATCACCGACCACGCACAGATCACGCCGATCCCCCATCCACAATTGGAGTAGCCGGTGCTGCATGGGCGAAACATCCTGATATTCGTCCACCACAAAATGCCGATACTGATTACGAATAATCCGGGTGATATCAGGCCGATCGCGCATTATCCCAATCAAAATAATAATGACGTCTTCAAAATCGATAACGCCCCGGTCAACTTTCACGTCCTCATACACGTTGATCAGTGCGGCTATTTCCCGCGCGGTATAACCGGCTACGTCTGTTCTCCCCCGAGCACCCGCCTGTTGCGCATACTGCTGCGGCGTCAACAAATTGACTTTCGACCATTCAATTTCCGCCGCAAGATCCCGCACCGACACCGAATCGGTTTTCATCCCGAGTTGGGCGGCCGCCGTCGCCACTAAAGCGCCCTTGTTCTCCTTAATTTCTGGAACAAAACCACCAACCGCCGACGGCCAAAAATACTGCAATTGGTTAAGGGCTGCCGCATGGAAAGTACGCGCTTGTACCGTGCCCACACCCAAATCACGCAGCCGCGAGCGCATCTCCCCAGCCGCCCGCGCAGTAAACGTCACCGCCAAAATATTTCGCGGATCGTACACTCCGCTTCGCACCGCATAGGCGATCCGGTAGGTAATAGCACGAGTTTTGCCCGTACCTGCACCTGCGAGCACAGCCAGCGGGCCACGCAAATTAGTCGCAACTTCACGCTGCTCCGGATCAAGATGTGCAAGCAGATCTTCCGCACTTTCTGCTACCGGTTCCATGCGCCCTCCTTCCCATGCGCTCAATTACGGCCTGTCCCTCTAGTGTGCCATGACGCCCGGACAGTTTTTCCGCACGTAATGTTCTGTGGATAAACTCCGCCTCCGCGTATACGACGATCGTTCTTCCCTCATTGTTGTGGACAAGATTGTCGTGAACAAAATGCGTAGCATAGGACCCATGACCCATATAACATTGTATTCAACCGAATGGTGCGGATATTGTCGGATGCTCCGCAGAGAGCTAGCTGCGAAAAAGATCGACTACAAACTGGTCGATATTGACGTTTTTGAAGACGCCGGCAGGTATCTCGCTTCGATCACCGGCGGTAAACGATCAATTCCTACCGTGGAATATTCCGATGGAACCGTCGCGATCAACCCGTCAATCCGCGAAGTCGAAACCAAGCTTGCCGAGCTAGAAGCCTAGGCGTACAAGTCCTCCAGAGGCGAACCCAACCAGTCCTGCATCAGCCAGTACGCCATCGACGCCGGACCGGGCAATTTCACGTCCCCGCTCATCACCCGCTCGCGGAAATCAGCGCGCGTAATATAAAACGCGTCCTGAACTTCCTCATCGCCAATAACGATTTCGGAATCATCCACCCACCCGGCATAACCGAGCATCAATGAACGTGGAAAAGGCCACGGCTGCGAACCGCGATACTCACAACGCACCACATTCGCCCCGATCTCCTCAGCAGTCTCACGCCGTAACGCAGCTTCCACGGTTTCGCCAGCTTCACAAAAACCAGCTAGCACCGAATAGTAGCCTGCTGGCCAACGCGGATTACGCGCAATTAACAAGCGGTCTTGCGGATCTCGGATTGCCATAATCACTGCCGGATCAGTGCGCGGGAACACCACATGGTTGTTATCGCATACTCGTTCCCAGCCAGATGCTGAAGATTTCAGATCCCCACCGCAGGTTTCACAAAAACGTGCCGCATGCGTCCATTCAAAAAGCGCCACCGCGGCTAATGCCAAACCAATATCACGGGCCGAAAAATCCATACCCGTGAAACGGATATCGGCAAAGTTCAGTTCACTAAAACCATCGGTACGCCCATGGACGTCAATTGCGAAAAAGTGTAGGCCCTTATCGGAACCGATATACACCGGTTTCCCAGCGGGCGCACTCGTCGCAAAAACCAATTCCACACCGGTCCCGTTAACAGCAACCGACGGCCCCGAAACGAAGAAGAACCGGGCGTCACCTGAGTTAAGAACACGTTCGCGTTCGGCGTCGTCTTCCCGGATTCGCGTATCCCGTAAGGCAACTTCTCGTCCAAATGAAGGTTCAAACAACATGTCGGCCTCCTATCATCACTATTCTCAGCGTACCGCGCCGGGTAGCCATACTCGTACCGCTAACGCTAAAACGCTGGTCAAGACGGTATTCCACAACCGATGTTACTAAGACCTCAGTCCTAACGTGACTACATTCATGCTCTGTTTTGCCCGATTTAGCAACAAATTTGTCAGAATAAGAAGGTGGACCAGACTTCTTTACCAGCGTTTGAAGACCTTCCCGCCGAACCGGCACAAGATCCGATAATTAATCCAATTCGGCTTGGCCCTTCGGTAGTTGACGGAGGGGTAGATTTTGTTGTCGCCGCCCCGCACGCCACCGCCGTTTACGTCTGCCTTATTGACGAAGTCGACGGCGAACTCACCGAGCGGCGCTATGCGCTAAGCCCGCAAATGTACGGTCTGTGGGCTGGGCATATTTCGGGGATTGGTCCAGGGCAAAAATACGGTTTACGTGCCGACGGTCCATGGAATCCAGCTTCTGGCCACCGGTATAACGTCGCAAAACTTTTACTCGACCCGTATGCACGAGCAATTGCTCAGGTTCCGACCTTCCATTCTGCCCTCTACCCTCATGAAGTCGACGAAAACTACGCACCAATAGCAGGACTAGAGCCCAATAATCAGGATTCTCTTGAGGTTGCCGCTATCGGCGTTGTCGTTGCAGACCAGCCAAATAACACCCAACCGTTGCGGATCCCGTGGGATCAAACGGTTATTTACGAAGCGCATGTCATCGGGTTAACCAAGCTTCTTACTTCCATTCCGGAAGAGCTCCGTGGCACGTACGCGGGTGTAGCGCACCCGGCAACTATTGCTCATCTGAAAAATCTTGGCATTACCACTATCGAGCTACTTCCCATTCATGCGAAGATGAGCGAGCCCTTCCTGTCCATGAAGGATATGGAAAACTACTGGGGCTACAATACGCTGTCATTTTTCGCGCCGGAGCCAAGCTACGCAATGGCTTCAAATCAGGCGCTCGGCCCGCAGGCAGTGCTTGACGAAGTTAAGGGCATGATCAAGTTATTGCACGACGCCGGAATCGAAGTGATTTTGGACGTGGTCTACAACCATTCGTGCGAAGGCGGTGTGGAAGGACCGAGCTTGTCGTGGCGCGGGCTCGATTCGACGATTTACTACCGTCATGATTCGGCGCACCCGAGCCAGTTTAAGGACACTACCGGATGCGGAAACAGTTTTGATTTCCGACGCCACGTGGTTCTGCAAATGACGCTCGATTCGCTTCGTTACTGGGTTGCGGATATGGGTGTTGACGGGTTCCGTTTCGATTTAGCAGTCACCTTGGGGCGCGAAGGCGATCATTTTAATCACAATCACCCGCTGTATATGGCTATGGCAACCGACCCGATACTCAGCACGGTCAAACTGATTAACGAACCGTGGGATATGGGTTACGGTGGCTGGCGCACCGGCCAGTTCCAAATTCCAACCGCCGATTGGAACGATCGTTTCCGTGATACTTTGCGGTCCTTCTGGGTGGCGGAAGCTGGTTCAATTTCGCACGGCGGGCACGGTTCGGATCCGCGCGATTTGGCTACCCGAATGGCAGGCTCGGCCGATATGTTCGGATACGGACGCATCCCGGGCGGACGCGGCGTGCATTCGACGATCAACTTTATTACTGCCCATGACGGTTTTACGATGGCTGATCTGTGTTCGTATAACCACAAACACAATGAGGCGAATTGCGAAGACAACCGTGACGGAACGGATAATAACCGTTCGTGGAACCACGGGGTTGAAGGACCAAGTGACAACCCGGTCGTGAGAGCGGCGCGGCGTAAAACTGTGCGCAATCTGATGGGCTCGTTGATCTTAGCTGCAGGTACGCCGATGCTAGCGGCTGGGGATGAGATCCTAAAAACGCAGGGCGGCAATAATAATGCCTACTGTCAAAACTCGATGATTTCATGGATTGATTGGGAACTGGACGACCACCAGCGCAATATGCTGGCTACCACTGCGCATTTACTGCGCTTGCGTCGGGAGCACTCGGTATTGCGGCCAACCAAGTTCTACACCGGCGCTGACTCGGATGAAGTTGCCGATCTTGAATGGCTAAGTGCCGAAGGCGAACGCCTTGACGATTTCTCTTGGTTCGACCCTTCCATGCGACTCCTACAAATGTTGCGCTCCGGGCATGGCGAAGATGTTGACGCGCTACTCGTTATTAACGGTTTGCCACGTGAAGGAGAAATCCGACTGCCGTGGGGACGCGGGAATGATTATGTGAAGGTCTGGGCAAGCGAGTGGGAAAATCCGAATACGCCCGGTGAAGTTTTCCATCCGGGTGAACGGACCTCGGTCGCTCCGCTGTCGCTGACGTTGTACTTCACTATTCGCTAAAAGCGTGGGAACGTGCGGGACCTACACGCGTGTGCGTGCCCGGCCAGGTGCGCGAGATGCTCGTTGAACTTTTCACAGTGCGGGCCGAATTTAGTGTCCTTTTCATTCCAGTACTACGATGGCTGTCATGACTGACTCCAATGTTGCCCAGGCCCTCGAAGACGCTACTTCGGACGCTTCACTACGCGCGGCCCGCGAAATTAGCGCTAAGATCGACGCCGGAATTACCGAAGATCCGAGCCGTTTCCGGGTGCTCACCGGCGCCCGACCCACCGGAAACCTGCATATTGGCCACTATTTCGGTGCCCTACGCAACTGGGTAGACCTGCAACAACGCGGGGTCGACACGTGGCTGTTAATCGCTGATTATCAGGTGATTACTGACCGTGATGGTGTTGGGCCGATTCGCGAACGAGTGTACTCGCTTCTTGCGGATTATCTAGCAGTGGGCATGCATCCGGAAGAGACTACGTTCTTTGCACACTCGCAGGTTCCGGAGCTGAACGAGCTCGTCTTGCCGTTTTTGTCGTTAGTCACCGATGCCGAACTACGCCGTAATCCAACTGTGAAGGCCGAGTTTGATGCAACCGGTGGCCGACCGATGTCCGGGTTACTCCTGACCTACCCGGTTCATCAGGCCGCTGACATTTTGTTCTGCAAAGCTAATATCGTGCCGGTTGGCAAGGATCAACTCCCCCATCTTGAGCAAGCTCGAGTGATCGCTGATCGTTTCGAAAAGCGCTACGGGCATGCGAAAGGCTCCAAGCGAGTATTCCCTCGTCCACAGGCGCTTCTTTCCGAGGCTGAATCAGTGTTGGGCTTGGACGGGTACAAGATGTCTAAGTCCCGTGGGAATACGGTTGAGCTGGGAATGAGCGCGGATGAAACCGCGAAGCTTATTCGCAAGGCAGTCACTGATTCGGACCGCAATATTACGTATGACCCAGTCAATCGTCCAGAAGTGTCAAATCTGCTGTTGCTAGCTGGCCTTGCGTCTGGGCAAGATCCACAGGATATTGCCGCCCAGATCGGCGACGGCGGCGGTGGCAAACTGAAATCAGTTCTCACCGAAGCGCTTAATGAGCATCTGGCTCCTATTCGTGAACGCCGCGCTGAATTCGCGGCTGATCAGGCTTACTTGGAACAGCTCCTGAAGCAAGGTAATGAGCGGGCGCGGGCGCAGGCAGCCGAAACTCTGGCTGAGGTCCACGCTGCGCTGAATATGGTGTACTACTAACCTTTTGGGATACCAACTCCAGTTTAGAAGATCTGCAGGGTTTTAAGAGCCGGTAGCGCCTTTTAGCGCCTAGCGTAGCGTCTCCATCGAGGCTGATGGCGTCTGTTCTGCTGCTTTAGGGCTGTTTCGGTGTTAGAGCAATTTGAAATTAGGGAAAATCGAACTATCCGAAGACTATCTGCGGATAGTTCGATTTTCCCTAATTTGGGGAG
>JAAYWS010000012.1 GCA_012516575.1 Actinomycetaceae bacterium | reverse complement strand
GGACAGAACAAACAAAAATCCCCGCCCTTTTTGCGTTGACATTCGGCTTTATAGGTTAATGGGTTGCCCCTTCTTGTTTCGAAGACCTGCTTTCTACGTTGAGGTTCCGCTTTTGCGTTGAAACCCGACTTATCGGGCTCGATGATTCTGCTTTCTGTGATGAAATGCGACTTATCGGGCAGGAGGCCCGCTCTTTTGGGGTGATATTTGGCTGAAGCGGAAACGAAATTAGGGAATATCGAACTATCTGCAGATAGTCTTCGGATAGTTCGATATTCCCTAATTTCAAAACCGAATAGCAGGATATTGGTGCGAAAAAGAGGACGAATCGGACTTGTAGTGGGAGATTGAGCTGAAGAGATTATTAGGTTAGGTGTGAATCGGGCTTGGGGGTTAGAAATCAGGCCGAGGGGAAAGTGATGCTAAGGGAAAATAGGCCTGAGATGGGAAATTAGGCCGTCTTGCCGCGACGGCGAGCCGAGACAATCCGGTTGCGCTCTTCTTCAGAGAGGCCACCCCACACGCCGTAGGGTTCGCCATGAGAAAGTGCGTATTCGCGGCATTGTTCAAGCACTGGGCAGGACTGGCAGATGCGCTTTGCTCGTTCGATGCGGCGGCGACGCGGCCCTCCGCGTTCGCCTTCCGGGTGGAAGAAAAACTCGGGATCCATGGTGTTGCAGCTACCTTGCGACTGCCAATCCCAAAAGTCAACGAGAGCACCTTCGACATCCTTGATGCGAGCCACTATTCACGTCCTTGCTGAAAGTTCCAGCGGCAATGCTGGTGTGTGGCGTTTGCACGCCGATACTTGAAACGTATATACCGTATCAATCTGGAATGCTTCAGGACAAGACTCTGTGAGTCTTACATCTTTTTTATTCGAATAGCGAATTGTGACGTATGATTATTGGTTATTTGTACGTCCGTACATCGCGGGGTTGTTGGTGAGATTGCGCTTATTGAGGGTAGGCGTAACCCGGGTTGGCGGCGGGCGGACGGGCGTGGAGCGGGATCGGAGCGGCAGCGAATAAATCGTCCCCGTCTCATAGTGCCACGTTCAACACGTGACCGAAGTCCTTAGCATGCGTGGTTTGGGTTAAACTGAAGACGTGAGTACGGATAATCCTTTTGGCCTTATTGGTTTGACCTACGATGACGTCCTCTTGTTGCCCGGAGCAACCGACGTTATCCCTTCAGAAGTTGATACAACAACGCAGTTAACGCGTGAAATCTCGATGAAGATCCCGCTGCTCTCCGCGGCAATGGACACGGTTACCGAGTCACGCATGGCAATTGCGATGGCCCGCCAGGGCGGTATCGGCATTCTGCACCGCAACCTGTCGATTACCGACCAGGCGCACCAAGTAACAGTCGTAAAGCGTTCCGAGTCGGGTATGGTATCCGATCCGGTAACAATTAGTCCCGATGCAACCATTGCTGAGCTGGATGCCCAGTGTGGACAGTACAAGGTGTCCGGACTTCCAGTTGTTGACAGCGAACGTAATCTGCTTGGTATTATCACCAACCGCGACCTGCGTTTTATCCCACAATCGCAGTGGCACTCGATGCGTGTCCATGAAGCGATGACGCCGATGCCGCTGGTCGTTGGCAAGGTAGGTATTCCTAGCGATGACGCCGCTAAGCTACTGGCAAAGCACAAGATCGAAAAACTTCCGCTGATTGATGAGGAAGGCAAGCTCGCCGGCCTGATTACGGTGAAGGACTTCGTCAAGTCTGAGAAGTATCCCAATGCAACGAAGGACGCTGACGGTCGTTTGCGTGTAGGAGCGGCAATCGGCTACTGGGGAGACGCTTGGGAGCGGGCAGGAGCTTTGGCCGACGCCGGGGTAGACGTGCTCGTTGTCGACACTGCAAACGGTGAAGCCAAGCTAGCGCTCGAGCAGATCGCCCGGATTAAGAAGGATCCGCATTTTGCTGGTGTTCAGGTTATTGGCGGCAATGTGGCAACTCGGGAGGGCGCACAAGCTCTGATCGACGCTGGAGTGGACGCTGTAAAGGTCGGCGTTGGACCAGGATCGATTTGTACCACGCGTGTGGTAGCAGGTGTGGGTGTACCGCAAATTACCGCTATTCATCTTGCTTCGCTTGCTTGCAAGCCAGCCGGTGTTCCACTGATCGCTGATGGTGGTCTGCAGTATTCGGGCGATATTGGTAAGGCACTGGCGGCGGGGGCTTCCTCGGTTATGCTGGGCTCTTTGCTCGCAGGCTGTGAAGAATCGCCAGGTGAACTGGTATTCGTGAACGGTAAGCAGTACAAGTCTTACCGGGGAATGGGTTCGCTGGGTGCGATGAGCTCGCGCGGCCGGATTTCCTACTCGAAGGATCGGTACTTCCAAGCTGATGTGACTACGGATGACAAGATCGTTCCCGAAGGCATCGAAGGTCAAGTGCAGTATCGCGGTCCGCTCGGATCGGTGGTATACCAGCTGGTCGGTGGCCTGCATCAGACGATGTTCTATACCGGTGCGCGTACCTTGCCTGAGCTGCAGGAGGCACGTTTCGTGCGGATTACGTCGGCGGGTCTACGTGAATCGCATCCGCATGACGTCCAGATGATTACCGAAGCGCCAAATTACACGGCTCAACGTTAAACGTAGCCGCAACAGTAAATGTACGACGACGGGGCTCTTGTTTCTGCTATTCGCAGGCAACAAGAGCCCCGCGTTATGATCGATGGTGCGCTTGAAATAATTGCCCGTCGTCAAAGATACGATCCACGTTTTGCTGAACGTTATCGGAACTTGCTACCAATTGTGGTGAGCGAATTACAGGCTATGCAGGCTGGAACTTTGTGGGGAGAGCCTAGTTACAGATATTTTCTGGTCGACGAATGGGACTATCGTGATCCGTTGGTTGAATTGTTGCTTGCTATAAAGCGGATGCATGGTAAACAGCGTTGCCATGGATAGTATGTGGGTCCCGATCGTTAGCGGAGCTACCGCAGGGCTGATCGCGTCGGTGTCTTATTATTTATTGTATAAACCGGTGAAAGATGAATCGGGGTTACAACGGCAGACGCGGCTCGCTAATTGGGTAACCACGGCTGCGTACTTAGTATTTCTTTTTATCGGGATTGGCTCACTAATTCTTTGCATAGCCTCAGTGATTGGTTATTTAGGGAACATGGATGCCACGAGATATCTAGCTCCCATGATCGTTTTCGGACTGCTGTCAATAGTGATGATTGTGCTGGCGTTGATTGTCCGTTTCTCTGGAGCGCGCAATACGTATCGAGAAACTTGGCAGTACGTTGAGGTTGCGAGCCAGCGGGGGATCATCCGTATGAGCTACGCGGAGATCGTGGACTATCGCATCGGATATTCAACGTTGCATCTGTGTGATTCTCGCGGACAGAGCGCCACAATTTACTATCGCTTATACTCGATGCCGCACTTGATTAGTTATCTATACAAGATGAATCCAGCTGATGAGCGAATCGATCTTTTGGCGGCCCGGAGCAGGCATCCTAACGCGCAACCGCTTATTGAGGACAGTGAAAGCGAATTGCGCAGTTAAGCAGTGCCTCCATCGAGTCTGATGGCTGTTTCAGGGGTAGAGCAATTTGAAATTAGGGAAAATCGAACTATCCGAAGACTATCTGCGGATAGTTC
>JAAYWS010000091.1 GCA_012516575.1 Actinomycetaceae bacterium | reverse complement strand
TTCGATATTCCCTAATTTCGAATAGCTCTAACGCTGAAACGACCATAAAAACAGTAGATTAGGTGTTCTCAGCCACGCTGGAGGCGCTACGCTAGGCACTAAATAGCGTTGCCTGCTCTTAAAACCGTACCGATACTAAAAACCGGAGCAATCCACAATATTTTGTCTGCCGAAACCGGCAAACCGCTAAATTCCGGTATCGGAAGCCCTCCTCGAAGCAGGAAGCCTCAAAAACAAATACGCGCTTATTCGAGAAGAGCCGCTTTTGGCTCGCGTAATCGGGTTTTAGCCTGCGTAATCCGGTTGCTTTTGGCACCCGCAATCTGGATGTGGAGTGATTTCAAGCAGCTCGGGTGGTGCATTATTCGGCCCGATCCGCCACATCCGGTTAGTGAGTGTGGGCTGATCTTCGTCGGCAAAAGCAATGATTTCCCGTGCCGCCAGCGTGGCCGCAAGTTGCATAGCGCTAATATCTCCAAGAATTTCTCGTGCTCCGAGCGCTTGTGGCGCTATCCGGTCCCACAAAGGATCGTTATCTCGGCGGTGTAGATATAAACAACTTCCGCAGGCTCCGTCGCGCGGACGGCTAAACGGACCTACAAATATGTCAACTTCTTCTATCCATACGTGTAAAACCGGCAATTCACGTGCCAGATAGGTACGGGAAACTACCGGATCAACCAGATGCGATCCAGAAACAACAGCAATCCCAGGGGCTACACCGCCCAGCCGGATCTCTGGATAGCGCTCGCGTAAGACTTTCGTGAGCGCTCGTAAAAGTGGCATAGCAAAATACTGACCGACGAGTAGCGGGTGGTCATTTGTTCCAATTGATGTTTCATCAGTGGAGGAGATCCCACCAATGCCGGCATCAGCAAGTAATAGAGCGATTGCTACCGACACATAGTTCAGCCGAGAAAATTCAACGCTCACATCTGCACGTTGAAAAGGAACAGCATGTCGGGTACGTAACCACGCAGCGCTGTCTGGAATCGGTGGCACCTCGTCAACCAACACGTTGGCTCGACGTAGCATGCTGAGAATATTGCTTAGCCGCGCGACGGGTATACGCGTTTTGCGTGCTCGCTCGCGGAGCTCAATTTCTCCTTGCGGCCGGGTGAGTGAATCAACCATGGCCAATTCGGCCGCGTTTAAGCCCTCAAGCACAATACCGGTGCGAGTATCCAAACCAATTTGGATTTGGTCAGTTTCACGCCAAAAGACGGATAACCCCGGGGTAATCTGCATATCTCCTCCTCAAGATGAGGATAGGAAAAATGCAAAGTTACTCGGCGGTACGTTCCACAGCCGTGGAAAACTTATTTCGCAGCGTCGTCTTGCGCGGTATGATCGCCAGTTTCACTATCGTCGGCCTCCGCGCTCGCCTCTTTGCTCGCCTCCGTACCTGCCTCAGCGCCCGCCTCGGCCACAGCGCCCGCCTCGGCCACAGCGCCCGCCTCAGCGTCGACCGTCTTAAACAGGTCAGCCAAGAACGAATCTAGTTCAGCTTCGATCGCTGCAGCTTCGGAAGAGAAGAAAGATTCCGGATCCTTAAGCGCCTCGGCAGTTGGCAACAAATCCGGATGCTTCCACAACGCATCGCGTTCGGCGTCGCCGAGTTTCGCACTAGCCAACTCCCAGAACTTCGCGGCCGCCCGCAAATTACGCGGCGCTAATTCCACACCCAGCTGGGCACCCCAAACGGCCTTCGCCGGATGATCGGTGGCATTGCGTCGGACGAACATTTCACGCAAAGACACAGCATGCGGCAGATGTGCGATGACCGCACGCGCAGAGACCTCGGTTACCCAGCCCTCAATCAGCGAGAGCAAATGTTCTAGCCGCTCCACTGCATCACGTTGAGCTTCGGACTGTTCCATAACGAAAACAGCCGTCAAATCCAGATCAGGCATAGACGTCGGATCACCAAAATCCATCGACTGGACTTGATCCTCAATCGACCCCATATCTATTTCAATACCGCGGGCAAACTCCGCTACCGTATCAACCACTCGGGCGCGCAACCATGGCACCGAGGCGTACAACCGGGCCGCCGCAGCCTCGCGCACCGCAATATAGAAGCGCACTTCTTCAGCCGGTGCGGCCAAGTCCTTAGCAAACTCAGTAACATTCGAAGGCACTAGCGCCGCCGAAGAACTTTCAATCAGTGGAATACCAGTGTCGGCGGTTCCAAAAGAGCTCACCGCCAGCTCAGCCAGCGCCGACCCGTATTGCATGCCCAAAAACGAGGCAATCATCTTCCCCATAAGCGAGCTCGGATCGCCCAACATGCCGCCCAATTGTGGGGGCAACTGCTCAGCCTGCTCAGCAAAAATATCACTAAAAGCCCGGGAAATATTAGCTCCCAGCGGTTCCATTAGCTTCCGGAACGTCGGCAAGGAATGGGCAATCCAATCCAAACGCGACCATGCCAAATTCATGCTTGCCGTGGCATCAATATCGGTAACCGCATCCAGCCACAACGAGCCAACCGAGAGCGCCGAACGCGCCGCATCGGCATCGGCGGTTTTCAAGGAATCCATATGGGAGCGAGTAATCGTATCGCGGGCGAACTTCTCCGCAATCTTCCAATTGACCGGACCATCCCCGGAAGATCCGAGCATGGCCTGAATCTGAGAGGTGATCATGCCGAGATTTTGCGGGTTAAGCATATTTTTCATTTGCTCATTCGGGTCAATCCCCTGCTCGGAAAGCGCGCGCACGATTTCGTCGGCAGCTTCGGGTCCCATAATGGCCCGTAGCATCTCCTGCCACTCGTCGCGGTTAGGCTGTTCACTCATCATTTCTCCCTCAGTAATACTGCTTCTAAGACTAATGCGCAGGGCGTGTTTACGATAGTCGCATTGGTGCGCGCGTGGCGAACTTCGCGCGAATACGGAGTCGAAAGCGCTACGATTGCCACGTGCGTAAACCGAACCGGCCTATAGTCCCGCTTGCTGTGGCGGATAGTTGGCATGCTGCGCGGACGAGCAAAAGCTTCGTGCCGTTGGTGCTGTATGGCTTGCTGGCCCTGCTGTGCCTCGTTATGCCCTCGAGTTTTATTGTGCAAAGCCCGGGCCCGGTTATGAATGTGGCCGGAGAATTTGAAGGCACCCCGATCGTCGCGGTTTCGGGTGTGGACACTTACGAGTCCGACACTATTTTGCTGATGACGACGGTGAATGCCCGCGGTACCGGAGAAGCCGGAGCTACTGGTTTTGAAGTTTTGTACGCACTAGCCAAACGCGATGTGCGAGTGTTCCCAGTGCGGGCCTTGTATAGTCCGCTCGATACGCGCGAACAAGTACGTGAAGCGAACCAGCAGATGATGGACAATTCGCAAGCAATGGCCGCGGCCGTGGCCCAAGAGCAGGTCGGTTACACGGTGTCGATGACTTTGACGGTGAGCGGGATTGGCGTGGATTCTCCGTCGACCGGGATCCTTTTCGAAGGCGATATTGTGCGCGGGATTGCCACGCCGGATGTTCCGATGCGCACAGTTGACACTTTTGCCCAGCTTTCGGAAGTTTTAGATTCGACGACGCCGGGCACCCCGGTAACAGTGCGGATAGACCGAGACGGGGTTGAACAAGACGTCGAAGTGGTTACGCGCGCCTACCCGCCGGATGTGAACGGGTGGGTAAATCCAGGTTCGCTTTTGGGTATTTATATAACGGTTACTGATATTGAAATGGAAGCCGAGGTTTCCTACATTATTGACGGTATCGGCGGGCCGAGTGCCGGCGGGATGTTTACGCTGGCGATTCTGGACGAGCTGACCCCGGGATCGCTGGGCGGGGAGTCGGTTATTGCCGGAACTGGAACCATCACGTGGGATGGCGACATCGGGGCAATCGGCGGGATCCGGCAGAAAATGTCCGGTGCCTGGGCGGCCGGTGCGACTGATTTCATTGCTCCTGTCACGAATTGTCAAGAAACCGTGGGCTACGTACCCGACGGTTTGAACGTGTGGGCAGTGTGGACGATTGACGACGCGGTTGAGGTTGCGGAAGCGGTGGCGGCAGGGGATACGTCCGGGTTGACGAGCTGCCAGACCGTAGCCGAACAGGTCCCGCAAGAGTATCGGTTTTACTAGTCCGTTATGAAAGTTTGCTGAAGCGCGGCGGCCAGACCAGGAACCAAATCTTCGGCGGAGAGGACGGATGCGTCCTCGTCGTGCGATTTCATCCGGATTGCACTCCATGTTTCACCGGCGCGCAAGGTCGCGACCACCATACGAACGTCTTCACGTTGCGGGTGGGTTTTGAGAACTTCGAGGGCTTCGGCTTCGTCTTCGGGCAAGTTCACCTCGGCCGACGGCGGAAGCACAATGCGTTCGACCGAAAGCGCAGCGCCGTCGACAGAATCAGGCCAGACGATTGAACCGAGAAGCTCTTCGAGGGTGTTGGCATGTGGCAGGTCTTCTTGTTCCACCGAGAACAAAGTGTTCGGATCAGTAATGGCATCAACTTGGACGTCTGCCGGTAGTTCCTCGGCTAGTTCGGGGTTTGCGGCAAGTGCTGCCTGAGCTTTGACTAATGCAAAAATTCGCACCGGCCCATCCCAGCCGCCGCGTGCCACATGGCGTTCAATCTCCAGCGTTGCATCGCGCAGAGCGCTAAGCGTATTTACGTTCATTTCAGTATTCACGGGGTCTATCGTATCGAGGAATAGGCAGAACAAGGCTGATTAAACAGGCCGAATTCGTCAAAACTTGATGAAGGCTGGTAGTGCGGTTGCCGTAGCACACTAAGTTTGAGGTTCTCCGTGTTTTGTTGACACTTAGTTTGGCGGGATTGACTCGTGTGGGTTGGTCTTGTCGGGGAGAACCCGTCATCCTTGCTGGATAGGGTGGTTATGCCCCTGAAAATC
>JAAYWS010000090.1 GCA_012516575.1 Actinomycetaceae bacterium | reverse complement strand
CGCTTATCTGCGAAGAGCCTCCAAAGTCCGTTTTCAGCTCCCCAAATTAGGGAAAATCGAACTATCCGAAGACTATCTGCGGATAGTTCGATTTTCCCTAATTTCAAATTGCTCTAACCCTGAAACAGCCATAAAAACGACAGATGAGACGCTATCAGCCTCGATGGAGGCACTGTGCCAGGCGCCGAAGTAGTGGGGAAGGATCGCTTTCGCGGGGTGAGATGCTGAGTGCGTGCGGGCGCCGAGTAGTGGTGGGCGCCGAAGTAATAGTAGGCACCCAAGTAACGCCGGGCGTCTAAGTAATAAGGTGTACCAAGTTACCAATCATCGGTAAAATCATAGCCAGTCGATATAAAAGGAGTGGTTATGGGTTTGCTACAGATTATTACCATCGGAGGCATCGGATACGTGCTCGGAGCGCGTGCTGGTCGTGCCCGCTACGAGCAGATTGTCGATAAGGCAACGAAAGTGTGGGAGTCGGCTCCGGTGCAAAAAGGCCGGGATACCGTACGCGATCAGACCGCTCAGGCATTCCATGCCGCTACAGAAGCTGCCGGTGCGAAGTTCACCGATGTGAAGGACTCGGTTGCTGATTCAGTGAAGGAAGCAATGCGGGCTCGCCGGGGTGCTCCCGATGAAGATGAAATCATTATCGAAGTCCACGATGACGAGCCAGTCGTTGTTAATAAGGACGAGCAGGTTTAGTAACGCGTAACGATAAAAGCGCGGTCGGCGTGCTGGCTCGAGCCGACTGTTTCGAGCCGAAGAAGTGAATCAGCCAAACTAGGTGATCAGCCGAAGAAGTGAATCAGCCGAACCAGTGAATTAGCTGAACTGGGTGATCAGCCAATCAGCCGAACCAGCCAATCAGCCGAACCAACCAAGCTACTTAATTAGCCCAATCCGCCGTGCGGCTTGGGCTAAGGCATTGCCGTCTTTCCCACGGATCACCACAATACCGTCGTCCTCAATGTCGCTATCCTCGCGTTGAGCTTCTTGAGCGTCCGGAGCACCGTGCGAAAGCACCTGTTCCACCACGTTGAGTTGCCTTAACATGAT
The DNA here is from genome assembly GCA_012516575.1 of Actinomycetaceae bacterium. GTDB lineage: Bacteria > Actinomycetota > Actinomycetes > Actinomycetales > Actinomycetaceae > Arcanobacterium. The sequence continues at coordinate 9,589 of JAAYWS010000090.1, read as the reverse complement.
TGCCTTGACCCGCGAAGGATGATCACGAGCCAATTCGTCGTAGATGAGCGGATCGTGTTGCCCGTCGTCGCCCACTAAATACCATTTAATATTGGGGAACATGACGAGTAGATTCCGCAACTCGGTTTTTTTATGCTCCTGGCCGGAACGGAAAACGCTGGTGGGCGTCGGCCCCCAGTCAGTCATCAGCATCGGCCCGACGGGATACTCGTGTAACTGCATGAAATTAAGCAAAGTGGAATACGTATTCCACGCGCCCGTCGACAGGTAGAAAACCGGAGCGCTCGGCGTATCTTTCAGCAGTTCTCGATAGAAATCCGCCATTCCTGGAACCGGCTGGCGTGTATTGGTGTGTTTGACGAAAGAATTCCACGCCGCAAGGAACATTCGCGGCAACCACGTGACAACAATCGTGTCATCAATATCGGACACCAGTCCGGTGGTGGCATCCGGACTGACAATCATAACCGGCGCTTTTACCGCATCACCAACGATTGGAATAATCTCCACATCGTGCCACCCCGGGGCAAGCCCGTGATTTTCAACGACGAGGTCGATATAGCCGGAGCGGTCGGTGCGCGCCTCAATTGTTTTCTCCCCGATTTTCACCGTGCATTTGAGAAATCCTACTTGAGTAGTAAAAAACTGGCGCCATCCGCGTTGCGCACGGGCGGCGGCCTCCTCGGCATGCGAGGTGAGCTCATTGAGAGCATGTGGAGTATAAGTATGTGTGGAGCGAGGAAGGAAAGGTAGCGTGAAAGATTGGTTTGCAGTTTCCGGGTCCGTCATCAATGCACGGGCAAGGACGCGGACTTGAGTGGTTGAGCCGTATCCGGTGTAGGGAATCAGCTCGGGTAGCCAGCCTTGGGCGCGTCTTTTGACAATGCCACGACGGTTGACATTTTCTTCAAATGATCGTGCAAAATGCGCTAAACCCATACATCCAGTCTAGTCAGCTTGAGCGAAAACCGTGGATTCGTAATGATACAAATCTCCGCGGTACACATGACGACCCCACTCGACAACATGGCCATGGTCGTCAAAAGCAGTGCGTTCAATAATGAGCACAGGTTGACGCGGGGTAATCGCCAACAGTTTTGCGTGCCGGAGTTTGGGACGTTCGGCGCTCACCGACTGGGTGGTTGAGGCGATTTTTACTCCGGCGTTACGCATCAGTTCATACAGTCCAGATTTATTCAGCTCAGCGCTACCTGGCGCAAATTCCGCGGGAAGCCAGTTATACAGAATCGCTAAGGGCACGCCATCGCGATACCGTAACCGCTCAAGCTCCACGACGGGAGAACCAATCGGCCGATCAAGCAACCGGGCAACAGTTTCACTGGCCGCAGTGTGCTGGTACGTTAAAACTTCCGTGCTTGGCAGTTTTCCGGCACCCCGAATTTCCTCATTCAGTGAAGAGAGCCGCCCGATCCGGTGCCGTGGTTTCGGAGCGACAATCGTCCCCGCGCCCCGGCGTCGTAATAGCAAACCCTGTTCCACAAGGGTTTGCATGGCACGACGTGCGGTCGGCCGGGAAACTTTTAAACGCCGAGCCAGGGACACTTCGTTTTCGAGAAGTGTCCCTGGGCTCAGTATGCCCTCGGTGATCTCCCGTCCGATTAGCTCAGAAATCTGGGCGTGCAGGGGTGTGGGAGATTCCCGGTCGAGCACAATATTCGGTTGGTAGCGCAGGCGCATTTTAGCCTTCGAGGGCTGCGGATACGACCTTCTTCGCTTCTTCTTGGACCTGAGCAAGATGCTCTTCGCCCTTGAAGGATTCGGCGTAAATCTTGTAGACGTCTTCGGTTCCGGACGGACGGGCTGCGAACCAAGCGTTTTCGGTGGTGACCTTCAGGCCGCCGATTGCAGCATTATTGCCCGGTGCGTTGACCAGACGGCCGGTGATCGGCTCGCCTGCCAGCTCGGTAGCGGTGACATCTTCTGGGGACAGAGCTGCCAGCTTGGCCTTCTCTTCCGGAGTGGCAACCGCGTCGATACGCGCGTAAGCCGAAGCACCGTACTTGTCGGTCAGTTCGCGATGCAACGCCGACGGCGACTTGCCGGTAACAGCCATAATCTCCGATGCGAGCAGGTCAAGAATAATGCCATCCTTGTCCGTGGACCAGACAGTGCCGTTCTTGCGCAGGAAGGAAGCACCCGCCGACTCTTCGCCGCCGAAGCCAATATCTCCCGTGAGCAGGCCAGGTACGAACCACTTGAAGCCAACCGGAACCTCAACTAGCTTCTTGCCCATGCCTGCGACGAGGCGGTCAATGAGCGAGGAGGAAACCAGCGTCTTTCCAACGCCAGCTTCCGGGTTCCAGCCCGGACGATGCGAGAACAGGTAGTTAATCGCAACTGCCAAGTAGTGGTTCGGATTCATCAGGCCACCATCTGGGGTGACAATGCCGTGGCGGTCCGCGTCGGCGTCATTACCGGTTGCAATATCGTACGGTACCTTGCCGTTCGCATCCGGCGTCATGGCCTGCAATAGCGATGCCATAGCATTCGGCGAGGAGCAGTCCATACGGATCTTGCCGTCCCAGTCGAGGGTCATGAAGCGCCAGGTTGGGTCCACCAGCGGGTTGACCACGGTCAGGTCTAGGCCGTAGCGCTCGCCAATAGCACCCCAGTACTCAGCCGATGCGCCACCCATGGGGTCAGCTCCGATGCGCACGCCAGCGGCACGGATTGCTTCGACGTCGATAACCGACTGGAGGTCGTCAACGTATGCCGACAGGTAGTCGTGGCCGCGGGTGGTGTCTGCAACGCGGGCCTTCTCATAGGGCACGCGCTTAACGTTCTTCCAGCCTTCGCGCAGGATTTCGTTGGCACGGGCGGCAATAACCGAGGTTGCGTCCGTGTCTGCCGGACCACCATGCGGCGGGTTGTACTTGAAACCGCCATCACGTGGCGGATTGTGCGACGGGGTAATAACAATGCCGTCTGCTAGGCCCGGGCCGGAGGTGCGTACGCCAGCGTCGGTGTTCGCGCCATTTGCGGTCAGGATTGCTAGCGATACTGCCGGGGTTGGGGTCCACGAGTTGCGGGCATCTACCCGCACGTCGACGCCGTTAGCGGCGAGTACTTCGAGTGCGGTGCGTTCTGCTGGTTCGGACAGCGCGTGGGTGTCGCGGCCGATGTACAGCGGGCCGTCAATACCCTGCGATGCACGGTATTCGACGATTGCCTGTGTGGTTGCAACGATGTGGGCTTCATTAAAAGCGCCATCGAAGGCCGAGCCACGATGCCCGGAGGTGCCGAAAGCAACTTTTTGAAGCGGGTTATCTACATCGGGTTCGATGTCGTAATACGCACTAATAAGCGCATCGACGTCGATAAGATCAGATTCTTGTGCCAGTTGGCCTGCTCGTACGTTCATTAGGTCCTATCTTCCTCTGATTCTAGTGAGGTCTCGCACCTTGTATTATATGCCACATAGTTTTTACATTGGGGTTCTTCGCTAACGAAGCTCATGGATGCGGCTTTCCAAACCGAATAAGGCCTTTGGGCTTAATTATTTAAACCGTCCGAGAGTTATGTTGTTTTTTGTTCTACCGGTTTTGACCTGCAAAGTTACGACGCCGATAGTTTTGGTGATTATTTTTTTAAATAGTGTGTAAGGATTTCGTAGCGTTTATGAACTTGTTTTCGAATCTATTGAAGCTACTAAAAGATCGTCGATTTTGGGTTGGTATTCTCCCGCCGTTTTTACTAGGTGCCCTTGCGTGGTGGGTGGGTTCGTTATTTCCGGTTATTGGTGCTCCGGTTGTGGGCATTATTCTTGGATTGTTCGTTGGGCAGTTGTTTGGACAGCGTGAGTCGTGGTCAACGGGCGTAAAATTCTGTGCCAAAAAGGTGTTGCAAACATCGATTGTTTTACTCGGTGCAGGCATGTCTTTAGGGCAGGTTGTTGATATCGGCGGCCAAGGATTGCCGGTGCTGATTGGAACGCTCGTCGTAGCAATCGGGGTGGGAATTCCGCTGAGTAAAAAACTCAAGATTGAACAGGAAACGGGACTGTTGGTCACGTACGGCACCTCGATTTGTGGCGCATCAGCAATCGCTACCATGAGTCAAGTAATGGGAGCGGCACCAACAGCTGTGGCGGTATCTATTGCAGTGATCGTGCTGTATAACGTGTTAGCAGCACTCATTTTTCCTTTCCTCGGGCAAGCACTCGGCATGGGATTTGCTGATTTTGGATTATGGGCGGGAACAGCTGTTAATGACACGTCTTCGGTTGTTGCGGCCGCAACTTCGTTCGACACCCAAATGCTCGCTTCCGGAGCGGTGATCGTTGGCATGTCCGCAACGGCGTATGCGGTTGTCGTCAAACTAACGCGTACCTTAGCAATTATTCCTTTAGCGATTTTCGAACAGTGGCGGCAGAACAGACAGCCGAAACCGAACGCAACACCGAAAAAGTGGTATCAGCTTATTCCGGTTTTTCTCGTGCTGTTCTTGGTCGCGGCAGGGGTGCGTAGTTTGGGAATTATTCCGAGCACGTGGGATGAACCGATTCGTTTTCTCGCGCATTTTGGAACCACTGTCGCTATGGTCGCCGTGGGGATGACCAGTTCTTTTGCCGCAATTAAACGAGCAGGCTGGCGGCCGTTAGCACTCGGCGGAATCTTATGGCTACTAATTTCTCTGACAAGTCTGGCGATCCAATACGCGATAGCTCAAATATAAGTCGCGGCCACAACGTCCCGATATGGAAGAAGAATTACACGTAATTCTTCTTCGTAGCAATACGCAGACCAATATAACCTAGCGGCACGCGACCCCAGAAAGTGAACAAACGGTAGAGCACCGCGGTAGACAATGCCACTGAATAAGGCACACCTGCCACTACAAGACCACCGGTTAAAGCTGCTTCGACCGGACCGATACCGCCCGGGGAGGGCACCATCGATCCGACCGTATTCGACACCAGATAGGTCACTGCCAAAGTTACTAACGGTAGATCGTATCCGAAAGACTTCAGGGCAAATCCGAAACAAGTCACGAAAGCAGCTGTCATCAATAGTGAACCAATAAAGCCCACCAGCAATCGTTGCGGATGCGTACCCAACCACACCAGCCGCGGCCAAATCTGGCGTAACGTCGGTTCGATCTTCGTCATCATCCATGTCCGGAAAGGCCGAATCAGCAGCAGCACGATGACCAGCGAAACCGCCACCGCAATACCCGAAAGCACTGAACCCGAAGGTATCGACAGCTTGCCCAGTTCACCGGTAACCAAGGTCAGCGCCAAAAGTAACAAAACGGTCGTGACAATCTGCGCCACTTGCACCACGGTCACGGTTGCAATAGCTGCCGCAGTTGCCACCCGTTTCTTTTGCAAGAACCGCAGATTCAAAGCGGCCGGGCCAATACCCGCCGGGGTCACCAAAGTAACGAGGGAAGCTGCTACCTGCACAAGCACGGACTGCCGCAAAGGAATATGTTCGGGGGTGTAGGCTTTCAGCGTCAGCCCCGCACCGACATAGGTAAACAAACCCGCGGTAAACGAGGCAACCATCCACGCCGGATTTGCGTTCGAAATAGCCACCCGTAATTCGTCGAAATTCACCGAGCCGATCAGCACAAATACCGCAACCACGCCAATAGACGCGGTAATAATCGTCTTCGCCGAGAAGCGCTTAACTTCGATCGGATCAATCGAACCCGCGACTGGAATCTGCTCGGATAATGCCTCGCGCAACGCCGCAAAATCCTTCGAATTCTTAAAACCGGCCCGTGTTCGCTCCGGCATAATCGACAGTTGCAACAACGGCGCTAAAGACACGATCCGCTCGTATGACATACACCGCGTCAAAGAATCGACGGTACGCTGCACTCCCACAATGGTCGCCAGCATAGCTACACCCTGCGCCAAATCAATACTGCGCGCGATATCTGTGGCCGCAAGCGAACCATTATGCCAAGTCGTAATAATCAACCCAGTGCTCGACATTCGCACCGAATCGGAATGAATATTGCCATGTGATAGCCCGCGCTGGTGTGCAATATCAAGGTTATGCCAGAACCGATCCAGACAAACGTCGGAGATATCCTCCCCTGACACCGTGCTGAGCAGCGGATCTGCCATCGCCCGCCCGACCAGCATAATTGACTGATCTGCATCCGCTACCGAAACAAAACGCGGCTCCATAAGTCCGGCATTCTCCACCGCCAACTGCATGAGTGCAAAATGGTCAGCAGTGCCATGCAGGGTGCGTGAAACCGTCCGGAAACTGAGCTTCAACCGCAGTTTCATCCACGCTTCGTTCAGCCGCCCAATAATCTGCCGATCGTCGTCGAAAACCAACAGATGATACGCAACACCATCGGCGTCGACCGCAACATAAGTACGCGAGACCGAATCCGGTTTAGCCAGCGGATACCGAGCTAGCAGGTCATTACGAATATGTTCCGAGAGCACTCCGAGCGCCGGCTCAATGCCATTATCGGCCTCCAACTCATCGACCTGGCTAATCATTTCCTGTCCCGCGCTCGAATGCGGATCGCGATACGTCACCTCCGGATTCGCCCACAGCTCACGCAACTTTTGCAAAGCGGAGGTGTCGGCGTATCCCAGTGGCGCCGTCGTCGTCACCGTCCACGCGCGCAATTCGTCGTCCGTATGCGCAGTGTCAATTCGCACGATCTGCACCGGATCGATTCCGGCTTTGCGAGTGAGCCGCACTAATCGCATACGGGTTTCGCGGTTGGGAATCGTGCCGATCACGTAGCGGGCGAGCGAGCCGCTGAACATGCCGATGAAACCGGACAGCAAAGCGCCGGGCAGGGTTTGGTTTCCTTGGAGTATAGAAAGGAGGAGGACGACGCCGGTAAGGATCCAGCCCCAATCGACCAGTCGGGAATTGCGCGCCGACCCGGCTACGGTCAGTAGCGCAGTAATAACTGCAACATAGGGGATGAGGGAGCTCAGGGTTTTGTCAGTGATAGTTTCGGTGATCAGCACGGTGAGCGGAGATTGCGGAAACCAGTGGTCACCAGCGAAAAGCATCAGATAGCTAAACCCAATCGCACTGACGACGCCGACAACCGCGGCAAGAATGGAACGCCACCGGCGTCGTACTGCCATCGCCACCAGCAATACCAACGGAAGGAAAAACGAAAAAATACCTTCCAAAATATTGATCGGGAAAAGGAAGAATGTTGCAAGTGCGCTATCGGCTACTCGGCGCACATCCGAAGTTACCGCGATAGTGGTGGAGCGCGCGTACACCGTTAACAGGGAAATGGCGACAATCACCAGCAACGCAAAAATTGCAGCAACAAGGTCGGACGGCTGACGCGCCCAGCGTTGCTCCGCATCAATAAGCAACACCGAACGCCGCGGCCCGATAGTGGATCGCGAAATCTGCGGTTGCGGTGTGGTCACTTGTTGATATTAACCCGCGCGGCGGGGTGTGCGGGAATTCGCCACGTTGATTGGGGTGCCCTGCATCGGTTTGCCGGCGCTATTCCGGTGCTTTTTTGGCGCGCTCAGGCCGGGGTGCCCTATTGTTTGGTGGGCTCTTCTACCGGGGTGGCCTCAGTGACGATGAAGCCCGCGGTGAGGTCGACGGTAGCGGTCGCGGATTCTTCCGCACCGGCGTCGGCTCCTTCCGCACCGGCGTCGTGTTCGCCCTTCGACGCTGCTTCGGCCAGCTTGTCCAACAACCAGTCCGGAACCTGGTCGGCCGGGCGTGGATACAATTCCATATCGCGCTGCCAATCTTCGGGCGCGACTTGATCGGCCCATGGCGGCGGATTGTCGGTATTGACATTCATCGCCGCTTTTCCGTCCTTATTGATTTGCATGAGCACGCTAAAGAACGGTGCTTCTCCAGCGGCGATTCGAAGGACCTTCATCTGGCGCAAATAATGCATAAGCGCGGTTGGAGCAATCTTTAACCGGGCAACCCTGTCGTCGGAGAGCAGGGCATGAACCTGATAGATCACCTTCGTGCCGATCACCTGAGCGCGGAGCACGATTTTCTGCCAGTTGGTCGGCGAGGTCTGAGCCAGAAGCGCGAGCGCTGACTGAACCACCTGATCAATGTCATCTACCGCAAAAGGCTGCGGAGAAATCGACGTGATTGCCGGACGCGCAGACATATCCCACGACACCGGCACCGCCTCCTGACGGCGATGATTGAGCAGATTCTCCGGACGTACCAACATGGTGTACGTGCCGGTTGCCCAGCGGTGCATATGTACGGCCTCGCAATAAGGCGCGTCGCTGACCACCGCCGACACATGGAACATTAACTGTTGATCCGGGTCAGTAACCTCCACACCCGGAGCGGCCGGACCAGTCACCGCACGTAGCACGCGCACCGGAATCCCGGACACTTCGCCAATAAAAATTCGGGTAAGAATCCGCAAATCCTCAGTGTAGGCAATACGCTTTGCCCACTGGCCAGACTCCAGCTGGGTAAAACCGTCCTCATCCGTAGGGTTAATCGGGGATACCAGAGTTATCGCGGTAACGGCGTCATTCTCAATCTCCACCTGGACCGGAATCGCACCCCAATCCCGCTGAATAATCGGCCCCACAAACGGGCTGGGTGTGACCGCCGCAAAGGTTCCAGTTTGCATGTTTTCCCAGCCGTAAGCGATCCCGTGATAGACCCCGAGCAGTTCAGGTTCCGGACTTCCGGGAGTGAATTTCCACAGCCGTGAACCGATCGTAATTCGGGACGGCTCAATGTACAGCAGGTCGGTTTCCACGCCGCCGCCACGTGCTACACCCGTGCCATCAAAAGGCGGAAAATCAACGATTCCGCCGCGGAAACCGGCCGGGTGCAAAGGGCCTACCGCATGGCGTGCCTGGATAAAAGGGTCGGCCGGAATATGCAAAACGTGAAGCGGCTCGTCGTCCTTAAACGGCGAATTCGGGTAGCGCAATACCAGCAGATCAAGCAGGTCCGATACATCCGTCACCGCGGCTGCCGCCGCCGCGTCCACCGCATACCCAGCCACGAGCTCATGGCCCTCATTGAGCAGGGCGCCAGCCTGAATCGGGCTAATCGGGACGAGGTAGGTGACGGACATTTTTAGACTTCTTTCTTTCGATTCTTAAGACGCACAATAACCCACCATGCCAGCAGCGCGACAATCACGATCAGCACAAGCTTGGAGAGTATTCCTACATACTCTTCTACCAGATGCCATTGCTCGCCAAGTGCGAATCCGGCGCCGATGAGCAGAGTATTCCATATGGAAGAGCCGATTGTGGTCAGCACGAGGAATAGTGCGAAATTCATTTTCACGACGCCGGCAGGAAGCGAAATCAGTGAACGGAAAATTGGTAGCATTCGGCCGAAGAAAACGGCGGGTAGTTTGTATTTTTCGAAAAACTCTTCGGTGCGGTCGACGTCGGATTCGTTCGTGAGCGGGAACCAGTTCAGGATGGCGCGGGTGCGCTCGCGACCAAACCAGTACGCCAGACCGTACAAAATAATTGCGCCTACTACCGAACCGACCGTTGCCCATGCGATTGCTTCACCCAAGCCAAATGTTTGGCCTTTGGAGGCGGTGAAACCGGCAAGCGGCAAGATTATCTCGGACGGGATCGGCGGGAACAGAT
>JAAYWS010000089.1 GCA_012516575.1 Actinomycetaceae bacterium | reverse complement strand
GTACCCTCCAAGCCGTATATAGCGCTGGAGGTAGGTAAAAGTTGATACTTATGCACGGATGGAGCTGGTATTGCACCAATTAACACCGACACCACCACTAAATGGGCTTGCCTGACTGGCGTTGGCAATAGCAACCACCTGAAACGCACAACCCAACAGCTGAAGTTCACATCCCTTAGTGACATATACGGTTGGTATCGTGCCCTATACGAGACGATACTGACCGTATATGTGAGTTAGGTTCGCTCAGCGGTCCAGTTTTGGCCAATTAGGCGAAATCCACAACACCCTGCACGCTCAAATGCGAAGAGCCTCCCAAATTCGAGGGTACGTCGCCTCTAATCGGCGTCCCCAGCGTCACCTGTACCGGCATCACCTGTGCCAGCATCGTTGTCATCCCCAGCGTCACCTGTACTCTCGGTGTCGTTCTTCTTCTTGCGCCGCTTGCGCAACTTACGCACCGGCCGCAAATCCGAAAACCAGCTGCCACTCCGCCACAGCTTAGTCACGTCCGAGCGCTCATAATTGTGCTCTTGATACACGAAAACCGGGAGCGACCATTCGAATTTCACCGCGAGCATGCGAACGATAAAAACGATCAAAAGTGTGACTATCGTGTTGACGTCACGCGGGACGTCAAAGTAGCGCATAATCCAATATCCGATGACGCCGATGAGCACAACCGCCGCATAGAGCTCTTTTCGGAACACGAGCGGTACTCGGTTGGAAAATACGTCGCGCAGGATTCCGCCAAATACTCCAGTAATTGTGGCAGCGACGAGGGCGATAATGAAGCCGTATCCCATTTCGAGGGCAACATTAATGCCCACAACCGTGAAGACTGCGAGGCCAACGGCGTCGGCGGTTAAGAAGATCATCCGGAAATAGGCCATAAGTTTGGAGGCAAAAACCGTCAGTAGCGCCGCCACCGCGACCACGATCAGGTATTCCGGGGTTTTCACCCAAGTAAGCGGGTAGTGTCCGAGGACCACATCGCGTACGGTTCCGCCCCCAAGCGCGGTTACTTCGGCGAGCATAATGACGCCGAACAGGTCCATGCGCTCCCGGCCCGCCGCAAGCGCCGCGGTCATAGCTTCGGCTGTAATACCAATGACAAACAGGACCGTTAGCAGCATGGTTCTCCTTGCGACGGATACGGAACGTTACAACTATACCTACTGCAGTCCTGCGCAGATCAAGTTCGCTAGAGGAAGTTGGGACGTGCGATAAGGCGTCAAGAAAAATAAGCTCCCGGCCCGTCTTTAAGCCCCTCCACATCAAGCTTCCACGGCTCGCGCGGCAATTCGACCGGATCAAAAACTTCAAGAAATTCGGCGGCGCTACGCACCGGCGTCATACCAAGCGAAACGGCCAACAGTTGCACAATATCTGCCGGGCTCCACCCCAACTCCCCGAGCTCGCGCAAAGTCACTGCGCCATCCCGTTTTGCCAAACGCTGACCGGCAGTATTCAACACCAACGGCACATGCGCGTATTGCGGTGTCGACACGCCCAACACCTGTTGCATATAAACCTGGCGCGGAGTGGACGGCAACAGATCATCCCCGCGTACCACCTGCGTCACGCCCGCATCGGCGTCGTCCACAATCGCGGCGAAATTATAGGCAAAAATTCCGTCCCCGCGACGCACCACAAAATCATCAACGACGCCGGTGTAGTCACCTAACTGCCGATCCGTCACGGTGAGTTCGTCGACTTCGGAGCGCAGACGATAGGCCACCCCGCGGTGCAAAGCGGCAACTTTCGCGCGACCCGCACCGCGTTGGTCATCCGTCAGATTCCGGCAGGTCCCCGCGTAGGCCCCCGGCGGGCGATGTGGGGCATTGACCACGTCGGCCAGTTCGCGGCGCGTGCAATAACATTCGTACACTGCGTCTGCCCGCGCCAGCTCAGCGAAAACCTCCTGGTAGCGTGCCACATTTTCACTCTGATAGGCCACTGGTCCGTCCCAGTCGATCCCAAGTGTTTCCACGTCTTCGAGCTGACGTTTAGCAAAGTGTAGTCGGGAGCGTTCGTCGAGATTTTCCACCCGCATATGAAACCCGAGGCCGTCGCGGCGCGCGAAAGCCCACGCCAGCAACGCAGTGCGCAGGTTGCCAAGGTGAAGGTCGCCCGAGGGCGAAGGCGCATACCGCCCGAAGCCTAACGGATAACGCTGGTCCATCCGAAACCTGCTAAGCCAGCCCGGCCGTCTGTGCCAACGGCGTCTTCGCTGTCTCCGACGTAGGTCGAAAACCCATGTGCTAAGAAAAATTCGCGCCCGGCGTCGGTGGGGCTACCGGCGTCGGTGGGGCTACCGGCGTTCGTTACGTTAACGGCGGCGTCGTTGCCCCCGGCCGCACCGGCGTCGTTCGAGTCCGTGGCCTGCGCGATCACAGCAAAAGCCGGTAGGTCACCGAGCGTTCCGCGCATCAGTTTCTCGCCGAAACCGCGGCGGCGCAGATCTTTACGAATCCCGAGCCAGCGCAAAACGATCATCCGCTCGTGGCCCGCGCCCAGCGAGTCTGCCCGCGAATACCCCACAATTTCACCCTCGAATTCTGCCAGCCACAGTGCCGCCGGTCCTGGATCGACCACAGTGTCGACCAGTTCCGCATACGCTTGCGGGCCTGCCGTCGCCACGTCCAACTCCGGATAGAGTTCGCGCAGTACGCTCATCCGTAATTCGTGCACTGCGTCCACGTCGAGGCCAGACACTGGGCGGATATACAGTCGTTTTTTCATGCTTCTATCTTGACATGTTTTACATTGTCGCGTTTTGCCCGCGCTAGACTGCCCCAATAAAGAAAAAGGCGGTCCCTTATTGCTTTGTGCGCGCGCCTATTTCGTGCAGATAATCTCCGAATTCGCCCAGATTAAACAGCATGCAATCGAGGCGGACCGCCTGACCCGACACTAGTTTGATTTTCAGCTCGTGCGGACTGCCGATTAGTGAGGGTGTAACGTCAGTGACATCTGAGGTGCGGATGACGATCTCTCCGAAAAACGGTCGATATACCCGGACGGCTTCCCCTTCAAGCTGCAGTGAGTATCCTTGCACGTAACGAAACCATGCGAGGGCAGCCAGAGCTAATAACGCCGTTGGAAAAACATAAAAAGGTTCGCCTTGCCAAGCTAATAGCCCAGCTAGAAAAACAAGGAACACCGAAGCTACGAAACCGATAAGCTTCGGGCCAATCGGCATACGTTGGATAATGCCCTGGTAATCTCCGGTTGGATTAGCAAGAGAGGCGATTTGATGGTGGTTGTCGAGGCGACGACGCCGGCGCACGTCCGGGTTTCCAAAAACCTTGATCGCGAGCGCACTGAAGACGGCGACTAGAACAGCACTGATGAAAGTTTCCATTGTCGCCTCCTCTCCGGCGTACGCTCATCGTTAACGTCAGCTTTTCTGTCCGAAGCATCCTCTAGACTTATTGATAGTAGCAGGGGCATGTTGTGCAAAAAGTACTGTCGGGAAGGGGCACCATGAATAACCACGAGGAGCTCATCGCCCGGGTACACGGCTGGCATGAGGAAAACGAACACCAAAAGATTATTAACGCACTCGAATCTGTACCGGAGGACGAGCGCACTTACGACGTGATTTGCTTACTAGCGCGGGCCTACTCGAATGTCGGGCAGCCCACCGATAAAGGCCAGCAAGCCAATTACGAAAAAGCCACCGAGCTGTTGAAGTCGGTGGAAACCGATGGGCTAACCGATCCGTTGTGGTACATGCGAATGGGTTATGCACTGTTTTACCTAGACCGCCCAGCCGAAGCACTAACCTATTTGAATCAGTGTTTGGCGCTTGACTCCAGTAATGATTTAGCGCTGGAGCTGAAAGCGACTGCGGAAAAGAATGTGGAACGAGTGACCATGGTCAAGCCCATGTCCTTGGAACGCCTTGCCGCATACTTTGACACCCACAAATGGACCTATGAGCTAACCAAAGATAACCGGCTGAACAGCGGATTTGGATCGAATAATGGGTTCATTTTCCGTTCCCATATGGCTGACGATGTGGACTGGGCGCTGTGGGGTACGTGGAAACCGGATATTCCCATAGAAAAGCGTCGTGCGGTTCTTGATGCGTGCAACGAGTGGAATAACTCGACCCGGCGCCCAAAAACGTACATCCAGATTCAGGACAATGGAGATTTGTGGGCGAGCGGTGAAACCTATGTTTATGTGGGAGCTGGTATCACCGATCAGCATTTGGAGCTCAACCTGCGGTTATTCCTTATGACGATGATGGATTTTACAAAGTTCCTCACCGACCGGTTTCCGGAGTTGGTTGCGGAAAAACGCTCGGAGTAGCGAATAAACAGTTAGCTCAACGGAATATGCCGGCTTGGATCCCACGGCTGATCCCAGCCCAGCAGGGGTAACAATTCGCTAGTCATCCCTGCGGTGAGCCCCCAAATCAGCAGATCTTCCACTTTAAACGCCGGCCCGCTTCGTCCCGAAAATCGCCACGTCCCTCGGTTTATCGGGTTCGCGAGCGCGCTGGCGCGCACCCAATGAATTTGGTCGACTTCTTTCGGGTCGGCCAGAAGGGAACGCTTAACCCGATCAATATCGCGCACCCTTCCAATAATTGGATCCACATTAAATTTGAACCGCTGAGTTGAGCGGGACTCTAGCCGTCCCTGAATTTCCACCGCATCCGGATCTAGGCGCACCTCTTCCCAGGCCTCACGCAAAGCTGTTTCTTCTGGAGATTCTCCGGGCTCTTTCCCGCCACCGGGGAAACTCGTTTCCCCGGCATGATGGGACAGGTGCTGTGCACGCACGGTGTACAAGATTTCGGGGTCGGGGTGGTCAGAGAGCACGATCAGCACCGCGGCGTGCCGGGTACTGATCTGGCTAGCCGGAGTAGGCCCACTGGCGCGGGTGCTGATCTGGCTAGCCGGAGTAGGCCCACCCGCCCGGGCGCCAGTGCTGGACTCAGCCATCACGGGCAGCCCGGAACTGCTGTTCATAACGGATCAGCCGTTCTAAGAACCGTGCCGGGAAAGGATCCCACACGGTTACTTCACGTGAACGAATAATCGGGACGACCGCCGTACCTGAATTTTCCTCGCGGATAGCACGCGCGCGTGATTCGCTTTCATGACGCCGCCCCCGATGTAACGCTGCCCGTAACTGTTCTAAACGTTCCGCTACCGTTACTTCGCCGGTTGGACTTACCGCGAATATGCGTTCATCACGTGACCGGATATCGGTGAGCTCATCAGCTAGGGCCGCACCCATCGCGCGGGTCCGATCCAACTCGCGCTCGAGCCGCGCCTTGTCACGTTGTAGCTTTTCAATCTGACTTTCGAGTTCAAAGATCTTGGTGATACCAGCAAGGTTCACCCCGTCTTCTTGCGAAAGTCGTTGAATTTCGATTAAGCGTTCGACGTCTTCCAGCGAATACCGCCGGCCTCCGCCGCGGGTACGGCTAGCAACCACAAGCCCGAGCCGGTCGTATTGCCGAACGGTTTGCGGATGCATTCCGGCGAGTTCAGCCGCTACTGACACGGTGAGAATAGGAGCTTTTTTCGATACTTTCGCCATCGCATATCACTCCTAAACCTTTGCCATCGCAGCGAAATCCGCACGCGGATTGACGCCTTCAGCTTGCGTGATCTTGCGGAACTCTTCGACTGCGGCAAGCGCTTCAGTGGACATCTTCTTTGGCACTACAACCTTCAAGCGCACGTACATATCGCCAATCTTGCCCTTGGCAGTTTTCACGCCTTTGCCGCGCACTCGCATAGTCTTGTCGGTAGAAGATCCGGCAGGAATCCGTACTTTTACGATTTCCCCATACACGGTAGGAACTTCCACCGTGGCCCCGAGGCTCGCCTCGTCAAAAGATACCGGCACGTCGACGTAAATATCATTACCTTGTAGCTCGTACACCGGGTGCTTTTCAACGGTCACCGTGATCAGCAGATCGCCGGCTTCTCCCCCGTTCATTCCCGGATTGCCTTTGCCGCGCAAACGAATCTTTTGCCCGTCGGTTACCCCTTGCGGAATTCGCGCCGTCATATTTTTGCCGTTAACAGTCAGCGAAATCGTGGCGCCTTCCATGGCTTGCCGGAAAGTCAGCGAGGTTTTCGCATTCAGATCTGCGCCGCGCTGTGCACGACGCCGACCAAAGGATCCAAAACCGCCGCCGGTATTCGTTTGCGGAGCGCCAGCACCGAACATATTGGCGAGAATATCGTCAAAATTCGGCGCGTCAGCGCCACCTGTATAGGTTGCACCAGTGAAGGAACCGCTGTGGCCGCCTGCGCCGCCACCGAACATATTGGCGAAAATATCTTCGAATCCGCCGCCCGGGCCTCCCGTGAAACGGGCCCCTCCCGCACCCATTGCGCGGATAGCGTCGTATTGTTTGCGTTCTTCTTCGTCTTTCAGGACGCCGTAGGCTTCGGAGGCGTCCTTAAATTTGGCTTCGGCAGCCTTGTCACCCGGGTTACGGTCCGGATGGTATTTCTTCGCGAGCTTGCGATAAGCAGCCTTAATCTCGTCTTGCGAGGCCTTCTTATCTACCCCAAGCGCGCCGTAAAAATCTTTAGTAATCCAATCTTGGCTGGCCATGACGCCTCACCTCCTTAAGTGTTCTTGTGGCCCGCACTGGGCGGGCTAGTTGTGTTGTGGCCGGGTAAGCGGCAAGTTTTCCGGTTACGAATTCTGGTAACGCGTCCTTATTCTGGGGTGACGACGCCGACGCGGGCCGGGCGGATCACCTTGTCACCAGCTTTGTAACCAGGTTGGATAAGTTGGCCAATCTGCTCGTTCTCTACTTCCGCAGATGGTTGGCTCATCAGTGCTTCGTGGAAGTTCGGGTCGAATTCTTCACCGACTTCGCCGAAGCGTTGTACCTTGAAGTTCGTTGTCAGAGTTGATTCGAGTTTGTCGACGATGGTGCCGGCTGGACCGGTGAGGTCTCCGTGTTCGCGGGCAAGTGCGGCGTCGTCGAGGACGGATAGCAGGGTTTCAATCACTTTGTTAATCCCGTTTTCACGGGCCATAATGAGGTCTTGCTTGGAACGCCGAACGTAGCCGTTGTATTCCTGTTGCAGGTTGTACATATCCGCATTGCGGCGCGCTAGCTGTTCTTCGAGCTCAGCAACTTTTAGTAGCGCCTTGTCTAGTTCAGACAGTTCAACTTCTACCTCCGCCGCTTCACCACCAGCGTTGTTATTATCAGTGCTGTTAGTTTCTGCCTCTGCCGCATCCACCTCGGTCTTTTCGATGCTCTCATCCTCGAAGCCGTTGTTGATGTTCTGGTCTGTCATCATGAATTCCTTCCCAGTGGTAAGCGTACGGGCCGCGGCCGCCTATGGCTGCCGCGGCCCGTACGGTCACTTAGCTTCGATTACTTGTTATCGTCTTCATCTACGATCTCGGCATCGACGACGTCGTCGTCTCCGCCCGTTGCACCAGCTCCGCCGGCTGCTGCCGCGGCATCAGCTGCTGCGGTCTGCTCAGCCTGAGCCTGCATGTAGAGTGCCTCACCAATCTTCTGAGCCTTGGTGTTCAGATCATCTTGAGCCTTCTTGATCTCTTCGATGTCATCACCTTCGAGTGCCTTCTTGAGCGCGTCAATAGCTCCACGAACTTCGGTGGTTACCGCGTCGTCAAGCTTGTCAGCGTTCTCCTTCAGAACGTTCTCGATCGAGTAGACGAGCTGCTCAGCGCCGTTGCGCAGGTCGGCTTCTTCCTTACGCTTGGCGTCCTCAGCAGCATGCTCTTCGGCTTCCTTGATCATGCGATCAATTTCTTCCTTCGACAGTGCCGAACCGCCGGTAATGGTAACCGACTGCTCCTTGCCAGTGCCCTGGTCCTTCGCCGACACGTGGACGATACCGTTCGCGTCAATATCGAAGGTAACCTCGATCTGCGGCATGCCGCGCGGTGCCGGGGCAATACCGGACAGTTCGAAGGTACCGAGCAACTTGTTGTCCCGAGCGAACGGACGCTCACCTTGGTAAACCTGAATCAGTACCGACGGTTGGTTGTCTTCCGCCGTGGAGAACACCTGGGAAGCCTTGGTCGGAATCGCGGTGTTGCGCTCGATCAGGTTGACCATGCCACCACCGGAAACCTCAATGCCCAGCGACAGCGGGGTGACGTCAATAAGTAGGACGTCGGTGCGGTCGCCCGAGAGTACGCCAGCCTGCAAAGCAGCGCCAACAGCTACAACCTCATCCGGGTTAACACCCTTATTCGGTTCCTTACCACCGGTCAGTTCCTTGACGACTTCGGTCACGGCTGGCATACGGGTCGAACCGCCCACCAGAACTACGTGATCGATTTCAGACAGCTTCACACCGGCGTCTTCGATAACCTTCTTGAACGGCGCCTTGGTGCGCTCGAGCAGGTCCTTGGTCATCTCTTCGAAAGCTGCGCGGGTGAGCTTCTCATCCAAATGGACCGGTCCGTTTTCAGTCATGGACAGGTACTGCAGGGTGATATTGGTCGAGATAGCCGAGGACAGTTCCTTCTTCGCGGTCTCAGCTGCTTCCTTCAGACGCTGCAGTGCGATCTTGTCCTTCGACAGGTCTGCACCGTAGCTGTTCTTAACCTGCTTGACCAGCCAGTCAACGATGCGCTGATCCCAATCGTCACCGCCGAGCTTGTTATCGCCCGAGGTGGCGCGCACCTGAATGGTGGAGAAATCGTCTTCATCCTTGCCGACTTCGAGGAGGGAAACGTCGAAGGTTCCACCGCCGAGGTCGAAGACCAGAATGAGTTCGTCTTCCTTGCCCTTTTCGAGGCCGTATGCGAGGGCAGCCGCGGTCGGCTCGTTCACAATACGCTTGACATTCAGGCCTGCGATCTGGCCTGCGTCCTTCGTTGCCTGACGCTGGGCGTCATTGAAGTATGCCGGAACGGTAATAACTGCGTCAGTGACGGTATCACCAAGGTACGCTTCGGCGTCGGTCTTCAGCTTCTGCAAAATGAAAGCCGAAATCTGCTGGGCGGTGTACGTCTTATCGTCAATGTTGACCGACCAGTTTTCGCCCATGTGGCGCTTAACCGAAGAAACGGTGCGCTCAACGTTGTTAACTGCTTGGCGCTTTGCGATTTCGCCAACGAGGACTTCGCCGGACTTGGAAAAGCCGACGACGGACGGGGTGGTGCGCTGACCTTCCGCGTTTACGATTACGGTCGGCTCGCCACCTTCAAGAACGGTGACCACCGAGTTAGTGGTTCCAAGATCAATGCCAACTGCACGTGCCATTATCAATCTCCTACTCCGGAGCTAGGCTCCTTAAAATTTTCTTCCTTTTCAAGAATGCCACCCGTTCGAACCTATGTCCAGTCGACTGACTAATTCTTGAGTCTAACTAACTCAACTTTTAATGAGTGTTTTTTATTCCCGGAAGTTTCCTAGCTCACTAAAACCGCGAGATTTCAAGGGATTTTGATGCTGACAATATGCGGTAGCGCCACTTGAGCGCTCGAGGGGAGCAGTATCCAAGTTCACCAAAAACCGGCAACTATGCCCGTGGGCTTATTGAAAAAACGCGAGCAACGCCGTCGTCAATCGTAAATCGAATATCAAAACTTGCAAATGAGACTCCACGAACCCCGCTCGCTTTATCGTGGAACGCCGGGCGCGGGTTTTCCGCGATAACACCACGCAAGGCAGCCAGTTTGTCCGGCGGGAATTGTGCGCTTAGCTCGGGCGGGATGTCCACGTCGAGCCGCGAAACGCTCCCGGCGGTGGTGTAGCCGAGCGTGGCATCCGGGTGGCAGTCTCCGGAGATATAAGGCTTGATGTCGAGGATTGGGGTGCCGTCCATCAGGTCCGCCCCGGCCACTTCAAGCGCGGGACCTTCTGGCGCATCGACCACGCCCAGCAACCGTACCGACGACAGTCCAATCGGATTGGGTCGCAGGGGCGAGCGCGTGCTAAAAACTCCTCGACTCTCCCCTTTCAGTGCTGGCGGATGAACAGCGGGCTTCCACGGTAGGCCAATATTTTCCGAGAACACCCAGATCAACCAAATATGACTGAATTCTTCGATCCCGGCAAGCACTTCGGGCTTTGCATACTCGCCCTGCAGTATCACGTGAGCCCGCAATTCAGCTACGCGACCAGACTGGCGCGGAATCCCGAACTGCTCGTTGAAATCTGAACGGATGCGGGCAATTGGGGTGAAGCGGAACGAATTTGGTTCGAAGTTAAACATATTTGTATTTTAGGTGCTCAGGTGACACAATGGTGAGTATGGGTATTGCAATTGGTGTAGATGTTGGTGGAACGAAAATTGCCGTAGGCGCGGTCAACGAGGCGGGAGAGTTGCTCACCATGGTGAGCTCGCCGACTCCAGCAGCCGATCCGCAGTCAGTTCTTGACACAATTGTTAACGCAATCACAAAGGTGCGGGAGCAATATGAAGTCAGCGCAGTTGGCGTGGGCGCACCCGGTTTTATTGACGCCAGCCGTAAGGTGATTCGGTTCTCGCCGAATATTTCGTGGGAGAACGAGCCCCTCGCGGATCGTATTTCAGAAGCTACCGGGCTACCGGTTTTTCTAGAAAATGACGCTAATTCTGCCGCGTGGGCCGAATACAAATTCGGGGCTGCGCGGGGTGCACAGTCGGTGGCAGTAATTACGGTTGGCACCGGGATCGGCGGCGGCATTGTAATTGACGGGAAGTTGGTGCGCGGAGCCTACGGGTTCGGCGGAGAAATCGGCCATATGAATATGGTTCCTGACGGTCGGGTCTGCGGTTGCGGCGAACAGGGCTGTTGGGAGATGTATTCCTCGGGTAGCGCACTCAAGCAGGCCGGGAAGGATGTGGCCGCCCGCGATCCGGAATATGCCAAGCAGATTCTCGCTTTGGGTGATGGCACGGTGGAGGGTGTCAGTGGACGGCACGTTACGCAAGCTGCACGTGCCGGAGATCCCGCTGCATTGGACTGTTACGGAGAGATTGGCAAATGGCTCGGCCAGGGAATGGCTGACTTGGCTGCGCTCCTCGATCCGGAAGTCTTCATTCTGGCCGGTGGAGTATCCGAGGCGGGCAATATCTTGCTTGAGCCTGCAGTTGAACAGTTCGAATCTCGACTCACTGCCTGCAAGTACCGTCATGTTGCTCCGGTCAGGCTTGCTGAGCTCGGCAACGAAGCTGGGATTATTGGTGCCGCCGACCTCGCTCGGATGGAACTGCAATCATAAAGCCTCCGGGCTTGGGCTCTCCGGACTTGGGTTCGGGGGACTTGGGTTCGGGGGACTTGGGTTCGGGCCTTATACTTGCGAAGTCTTAAGGCCTGGGCCCGCTGAACCCTGTCCAATCAACTGAGCCCTGTCGCATCAACTGAGCTTTTGCTCCACATGGGACTGTTGAAGTTTTGGCTGATGCGATGCCGGGTTATCTGTGGTGGCGGGCGAGTGTGATACCCCCGGCAGTCAGGATAAGGCTTAGCAGCGCGAACCAGATAATACTAGTGTCAACACCCGTACTCGACAACACACTCGGACTAGGACTAGTCGGCGTGCTCGACGCGGCCGCTAGTGCAGCCTTCACTTCAATAGCCACCTCAACCGTTGTTGACGTGCCATCCGGGTATGTAACCTTCACACCCGCTGT
>JAAYWS010000088.1 GCA_012516575.1 Actinomycetaceae bacterium | reverse complement strand
TGGAGGCACTACGCTAGGTACTAAATAGCGGTGCCGGTGTTGGTCGCCTTGATACCGGCTCCTTCCGTGCATAAGTATCAACTTTTGCCTACCTCCAAGCCGTATATAGCGCTGGAGGGTGGTAAAAGTTGACACTTGTGCACAAAATCCTTCTTATGCTTCAGGGAACTCACGAATGAAAGCCGACATATGGAGTTTATGGGCGGGAAATTGGGTGTGGGCTAGGAGGCGGCGGGGGTTCGCCGGTGGGCAGTGGATGCTGTGTGCGCAGATAGCGGGAGCGGTGCGAATGGGTAGTTCGCGGCCCGAGTGAGTGGCGGGTGTAGCTTGAATGAGCGGCGGATGTTGCTCGAAGGGGCTGCGAACGCAACGCGAACAAGTGGTACAAACTCTCCAAGACACGCTAGGTTACGGTTGTGTAACTTTCTTCACGTTATTGTTTTTCGTTGATATTAAGCCAATATCTCGACCATGTGGAATTCGCACGCCGGAAAAATCGGACAGTTTTAACTACGGGTCCGTAAGTTACGCTAACGTAGCCGTATGGCAATTTTGACGACACCTCATGCTGTCAACGCGCCCGCGGGTAGCTTTGAGGCTTTGGGATTCCCGGTTATTCATGTACCGGAAACGTCGTCCACCCAAAATAATCTGCGCGAATTGTGGGCCCAGGCACAACCATGGACCACGATCTTTACTGATTATCAGCATGCCGGCCGGGGACGTCTCGGGCGGAACTGGGAGAGCGGTCGTGGCAAGTCGCTATTGGCTACTTCGCTGGTCTGTATCCCGGACAGCGTTGAAGCGCGCAAGCGTCTGGGATGGATTCCGCTGATTGGTGCGCTTTCCTTACAGTCCGCGCTCAGCCAGCTAACCGGGACCACTCAATTCCAGATCAAATGGCCCAATGATGTGGTAGTCAAAGTTGCCGGACAAACCCGAAAGCTTGCCGGGATTCTCGGTGAATACTACGGCGAAGTGGACGGCGAATTGCGCGTCGGCCTTGGCGTCGGTTGTAACCTCCACCAAGATTCTTTGGACCTTTTTCCAGGTTCAACTTCGCTCGCCGAACTCGGCACCCCAGAGATTACGCGAGCCGACCTACTCACTACCTACCTGCGTGAATTCCAGACCCGTATGGGGCGCTGGAACGAACCGGACCACCTCGGCACTATCGTTGCTGAGCTGAACGACTTACTGGCTTATCGTGGCCAAGAAATAACGGTTGCCGGGCAGACCGGCGTCGTCATAGGCGTCAACCTCGATGCCAATCTAGAACTTCTCGCTGATGACAAACAAATAATTGTCACCACCGAGGACCTCGCATTACATATCACCGAAAGGAGCGGAAATGAACAAAATCCTCGTAGCTAACCGCTCGGAGATTGCGCTTCGCGTGATGCGCACCGCCCAAGACATGGGTATCTCCACAGTTGTTGGGTATTCCGAATCGGATTTCGATACTCCGTTTACCAAATTTGCCGATGAGGCTTACAGCTTGGGTGCGGGCACTGCCGCTTACCTCAATGGCGATGCCATTATCAAGCTGGCGCAGCGCACCGGCGCGGACGCTATCCACCCCGGTTACGGCTTCCTATCCGAAAACGCAGATTTCGCGCAGGCGGTGATTGATGCAGGTATCACTTGGATTGGCCCGAGCCCGGATACCCTCAACCGTTTGGGAGATAAGATTCAGGCCCGTCAACTCGCCGAAAACTCTGGTGTGGACCCGGTTCCGGGAATCTCTGATGAAGTTTCCGAACGCGCTGAAATTGAAGAATTTATTAACCGCTACGGATATCCGATTGTTACGAAGAAGGCTGACGGTGGCGGCGGACGCGGTATTACGATTATTCGAAACGACGCCGATCTGGACCATTTCTTTTTAGTTAATGGCGATAATCCAGAAGGCATTTTCGTGGAGAAGTTTCTCGAAACTTCTCGCCACGTGGAAACCCAGTGTATGCGGGATTCCTACGGTAATTTTGCCGTTGTCTCTACTCGTGATTGCTCGGTACAAAGGCGTAACCAGAAGCTGATCGAAGAAGCACCGGCACCTTTTCTTTCGGATGCGCAAAACGAGACCCTAGTCAACTGGTCGCGGGCGCTTTTCGAAAACGCGGAATATGTGGGCCTAGGTACCTGCGAGTTCCTTGTGGATACCACATCCGACGCGGTCTACTTCCTTGAAGTAAACCCGCGTTTGCAAGTTGAGCACACGGTTTCAGAAGAAGTCACCGGCTTGGACCTCGTCCGTGAACAGATTAATATTGCGCGCGGGCTGCCGCAGTCGGCAGTTTTTGCACCAGTAGGACACTCCTTCGAATACCGCATCACCAGTGAAGACCCACTGCAGGATATGCGCCCGACCCAAGGCAAAGTAAGCCAGATTAACTGGCCGCTGGGCCATGGGGTACGTATCGAAACTGGTATTGCTGCCGGTGATCAAGTATCGGCTGATTTTGATTCGATGGTTGCCAAGCTGATTGTTACCGGCCCGGACCGTGAAACTGCGATTGCCCGGTCCTTGCGTGCACTCGGTGAGCTAAAGATCGACGGTATTTCGACCCCAGCCCAGCTTTACGCAGACATTTTGCGTGACCAGACCTTCCACGGCCAGTTCTCCACTCGGTGGTTCGAAGAGGAGTTCATGCCGAATTGGTTGGCTGCCCAGCCTGCACAACCGGCGGCACCAACCCCGGCGGTCGCACCATCGGCGCCGTCGCCTTCCGATGAGCGCGTCACCTTCACTATTGAAGTCGATGGCAAACTCACCGAACTAGTTGTTCCGAAGAATATGTTTGGCGGCGGTAGCAACGGCGGCACCGAACGTGCACCTCGGCAACAGCCACTTCGCCGGGCCACGCGCACCCGCGGTGTCCAACCGGTTGAAGGCGCTGCCGCAACTGGCAAGGTAGCTTCTCCAATCCAAGCGATTGTCGTGCGGGTATGCGTTAAGCAAGGAGCTGAGGTCAATGAAGGCGACCTGCTCGTCGTGCTCGAATCCATGAAGATGGAATCCTACGTGTACGCGCCAATTACCGGAACCGTTGAAGACATTAAGGTCGAACGCGGCTCCAACGTTGCCCAAGGTACGCCACTGATCGATATTGCCCCAGGAGATGAGTCATGACCCCACAACATCAATTGCTCCCTGATGAGTCGATGACAATCGACACCACCGCCTCGGTGGCCGATCGGGAAAGCTTTATTAAATATCAGGCAGACATCTCGGAAAAAGCCGAAGCCAAAGCCAAGGAACGCCAGCATAAGAAGGGCAAGTACACCGCCCGCGAGCGCATCACTATGTTGCTCGATGAAGGATCCTTCCAAGAGTTCGGCCAGTTCGTCGGGGGCAACGTAGCAAAAGGCTTTTCCGGTGCGGGCGTAGTATCCGGTCTGGGTCAGATTAATGGTCAACAGATCGCAATTTACGCCCAGGATTTCTCGGTGATGGGTGGAACCCTCGGCGAGGCTGAAGGTAGCAAAATTATTGCCACTATTGACAAGGCGCTCGCCCTGCGTATCCCGGTTATCGGGATTATGGATTCGGGCGGTGCCCGCATCCAAGAAGGCGTTGTGGCACTGGGCCAGTACGGTCGAATCTTTAAGAAGACCTGCCAGGCTTCCGGTGTGATTCCGCAGATCTCGCTGATTTTGGGCCCGTGCGCGGGCGGCGCGGTGTATTCGCCGGCGCTGACCGACTTCATTATTATGACCGCCGATAATTCGCATATGTTCGTCACCGGCCCGGATGTCGTCCGTGCAACGACCGGTGAGGATGTATCTTTCGAGGACTTGGGCGGCGCACAGGTACATAACACCCAGTCGGGTGTGGCTCATTACTTGGCAGAAGATGAGGAAGACGCGCTCGATTACACGCGTACTTTGCTCACCTACCTGCCAGCAAACGCTGAAGCTCCAGCACCACGTTACGATTACCTTGGCGAAGACCCGGTTATCGATTTGAACGCGCTGGTTCCAGAATCGACCAAGATTCCTTACGACGTCGTTGACGTTATTAACGAAATCGTTGATTACGGTGAATTCGTGCAGATTCACGAATACTTCGCACGGAATATTGTGGTTGGTTTTGCCTGTATTGACGGCCAGTCGGTCGGTATTGTCGCCAACCAGCCGTTGGTCGACGCCGGTACGCTGGACGTGGATTCTTCGGAGAAGGCTGCACGTTTCGTTCAGTTCTGTGATGCGTTTGGAATCCCGATCGTCACTCTTGTGGACGTGCCGGGTTACCGTCCAGGTACTGAGCAGGAACAGGCAGGAATTATTCGCCGCGGCGCGAAAATGATTTGGGCCTATTCAACGGCTACGGTTCCGCTAGTTACCGTAATTTTGCGCAAGGCTTACGGCGGTGCCTATATCGTGATGGGTTCGAAATCCCTTGGCGGTGACCTCGTTTTCGCCTGGCCAGGTGCTGAGATCGCAGTGCTGGGAGCTGATGGTGCAGTCTCGATTATTCACCGTCGCGAACTCATGGCAGCACATGCTGAAGGTAAGGCCGCTGAAGTACATGCGAAACTTTCCGCCGAGTACACCCGCGAAAATGTCAACCCGTATCTGTCGGTGGCACGTGGGGAACTCGATGGAGTTATTTGTCCAAATGACACCCGCAAGGTGATCAGTTCATCTCTACAAGCTTTAAAGACTAAGACGTCCGCTCCAATTGTGAGCCCGCGTCACGGAAATATGCCAATGTAATCGGTTTCCACCGGTTACCGATTACTCAAGGAGAAAGAAAATATGTCAGTTCCACTTACTAAGATGCTGAACCAGGGAGCCCCGTATATCCTCCAGTTTGGCGGACAGGCCACCCCGTGGCGCAGCGCGCTGAAGGATATTGCTGCCGATCCGGTTCAACGCGATATGCTTGAGCAGGCTTTGGCTCGTTCGGAGAGTATTCTCGCTCCGGTACTGCCTGAACTGTCTCGGATTACCGCTGGTGAAATCGATTTCTTCGGTTCGCCGTCCGGTGAGGCTTTTGCTTCAGTTCCAGGGATTTTGCTGGCCCAGTATGGTGCGCTTGCAGATCTGAATATTGATGCTACCCCGCAGGCTGTTATCGGGCATTCACAAGGTATTCTCGCAGTTGAGCTTGCTGAGCGTATTGATAATGACGCCGATGTGGCACATATCGTGGCGCTTGCTCGGCTTATTGGTGCAGCAGCCACGGCAGTCACCCGGGATGCGGGTGCCCAGCGTTTTGGTGCGACCACCCCGATGCTTGCTGTGCGCGACCTGCCACGCAAGGTTTTGGACTCCCTGCTCGCTGAGCATCCGGGCGTTACCCTAGCAATTCGCAATACGGTTAAGTCCTACGCACTGTCCGGCACTCCGGCTGCGCTTGATGCTTTCCGACGCGATATGGAAGCCGTCGCAGCTGCTGATAAGGAAGCACGCGATAAGAAGCTTATCGGCGGTGCTCCACTGGCTCCGGTTGCAGAATTCCTCGATGTCGCAGCTCCTTTCCATTCGCCGCTTCTAGCTCCGGCTCTAGACATGGTTCAGAACTGGGTAGCCAAGTGTGTTTGGAAGTCTGATATTGACGTTGAGCGTTTGGCTGGTGCGGTTCTGACCGTCGCCGAAGACTGGGAAGAAATCTTTGCTGAGGCTGTTGCCGGTGCTCACTGGGTAATTGACCTTGGCCCGGGTGCCGGCCTGAACCGTATGACCAAGACCAATACTCGCGGTCTTGCTGTTGGCATTGTGAACGCTTCGACCACGGCAGCACGCGACCAGCTTTCGATTCCAGGCAATGACTGGAAGCGTGGAGAAGACTGGTCTGATTTCGCACCGCGCGTCGTCGAAATTGACGGCAAGCGTGCTCTCGATACGCGTTTCACCCGTTTGACCGGACGTTCTCCGGTGCTTCTAGCAGGTATGACGCCAACGACGGTAGAGCCAGATATTGTTGCTGCTGCAGCTAACGCTGGCTACTGGGTTGAAATGGCCGGTGGCGGTCAGGTTACCGAAGAAGTATTCGAAACCAACCTTGCTGGTCTGGTTGAACAACTCGAGCCGGGCCGTACCGCCCAGTTCAACGCCATGTACATGGACCGTTACCTGTGGAACCTCCAGTTCGGTACCCAGCATATTGTTTCCCGCGACCGACGCTCGGGCGCACCGCTTGACGGCGTCGTCGTTTCGGCAGGTATTCCAGAACTGGAAGAAGCCGTAGAGCTGGTAAACTCCCTGCGTGCTGATGGCTTTACTTACGTAGCTTTCAAGCCGGGCACGGTAGGCCAGATCCGTCAGATTATTGATATTGCCTACGAAGTACCGAATACTCCGCTGCTGATTATGGTCGAAGACGGCCACGCTGGCGGCCACCACTCGTGGGAAGACCTCGATCACCTGCTGCTCGAAACCTACGGTGATATTCGTGCAACTGAGAACCTCATCCTCGTTGTTGGAGGCGGCCTAGGTGTTCCCGAACGTGCTGCATCCTTCCTTACCGGTACCTGGGCTCTCGAGCACGGCCGCGTGAAGATGCCAGTTGACGGCATTATGATCGGCACCGCTGCGATGACCGCACTCGAAGCCAAGACCAACCCGGATGTTAAGCAACTTTTGGTTGACACCCCGGGAATTGCCCCGACCGATAACGACGGTTGGGTAGCACAGGATGAAGTCAACGGCGGCGTAACCTCGGGTCTGTCCCACCTGTTGGCAGACATGTACGAAGTCGAAAACTCGGCTGCTAAGGCCGCTCGTTTGATCGTCGAAGTGCAAAACGATCCGGTTGCCCGCGTTGAGCGTCGTGACGAAATCATTGAAGCAATCAATAAGACGGCCAAGCCGTACTTTGGCGATCTCGAAGTGATGACCTACGAAGAGGTGCTGCGTCGTTACGCTGACCTCGTTTACCCGTGGAATGATCCGTCTTGGAGCCAGCGCTGGTACGAACTCCTGCAACGTTGGGAAGCTCGCCTGTCCGATGCTGATACCGGAATGATCGACACGCTCTTCCCGAACCTTGAAGACGTGCTCGAACCGGAGCAGGCCCTGAGCCGCTTCATGGAGGCCTACCCGCAAGCTGCGGATATTGAGCTGACCTCCTTTGACTCGGCATGGTTCGTTGACCTGTGCCGTAAGTACCCCAAGCCGATCCCGTTCGTTCCGATTATTGACGATGCGCTCCTGCGCTCGTGGGGAACCGACTCGCTGTGGCAATCACACGATCCGCGTTACACCGCCGATCAGGCCCGGATTATTCCAGGCCCGGTTTCGGTCTCCGCTATTACCCGTGTTGACGAGCCGGTTAAGGATATCCTGGCCCGTTACGAAGATGCTGCCGTTGAAGCAATGGGCGATGCTGAAGCTACCCCGGTATTCGCACGTGCAGCTGCGACCCGTGAAGAGTACGTCCGTACCGCACCGCATATTCAGTGGCACGGTCACCTGATGACCAACCCGGCTACCGTTGTTGATAACTACCGTCTGGAAGAAACCAAGCTCGGCTACGATATCGTCGTCGACCTCGACACCTTCTGGGATGAAAACGGTGCTGACCAGCATGCGGTCCGTGAACTTCGTGTTCCGCTGATCGTTCCGGCTGGTGCTCCTACGGGTGCTGTTCCGGTTGTTGACGATGAGCGTCTGCCAGAAGCTATGTACGGCCTGTTGGCCGCTACCGCTGGCGTGGGTGCACCGAACGTGATGGGCGACGATATTTCTGAGCTGCCCAAGATTGTTCCGTCCGAGGACTCGGTATTTGGTGAAGCACACTACCGTTTCTCCATCCGTCCACAGCTGGGAACCCTGCATGCAGGTGTTACTGCTGATACCTTGCCGTCTTCGCTACGTCGGGCACCGATCGTCCCGTCTGCGGTACTCGGCATGTGCTGGCCGTCGATTTACGCCGCGCTCGGCTCGGCCATCATTAACGACTACCCGGTTATTGAAGGCCTGCTCAACGCAGTCCACCTTGACCACACCGAAAACTTGGACACCGACCAGCTCGCTGGGCTCGACCACCTCGACGCCCGTTCGCGCTGTACCTCGATGACCGAATCGGCATCCGGTCGCGTCGTCGTCGTCGAAACCGAACTGTCCAATAACGGCAACGTGCTCGGTTTCTTCATCGAACGCTTCGCAATTCGCGGTCGCGTTTTCGGTAAGGAACTGCCACCAGAACCGCTGTACGCCGGCGGTGTTGATCGCGAGATCACCGACACCCCGCGTTCGGTCCTGCGCAAGGCAACCGTCAAGGCTCCGGCCGACATGACGCCATTCGCAATGGTCTCGGGCGACTACAACCCGATCCACACGTCCTACCTCGCAGCCAAGGTTGCCGGAATGGAAGCACCGCTGGTTCACGGCATGTGGCTCTGTGCCGCAGCGCAGCACACTGTTTCCGCCATGGACGACGACGGTCACTACTGGCATATCACCGGCTGGACCTACCGTATGTACGGCACGGTCGACCTGAACGACGAAGTCGATATTACGGTTGAGCGCGTTGGCATTATGGAAGGCGGCGGCCTGATCCTCGACGTGACCTGTCGCGTGAACAAGAACGTGGTTTCGCAGGCTTCGGCGGCTGTCACCCCGGCTGTTACCGCTTACGTTTACCCGGGTCAGGGTATTCAGGCACAGGGAATGGCACTCGATGAGCGCAACCAGTCGGCGGCAGCTCGTGAAGTATGGGAGCGTGCAGATGCACACACCCGTAAGGCACTAGATTTCTCGATTCTGGCTGTTGTGCGTGACAACCCGACTGAGTTGACGGCTAATGGTGTGACTTATGTTCACCCGCAAGGCGTTCTCAACCTGACCCAGTTCACTCAGGTAGCACTGGCTACTGTTGCTTTCGCTCAAACTGAGCGGATGCGCGAAGCTGGCGTGCTAGTTGAAGGTTCCTACCTCGCTGGTCACTCGCTCGGTGAGTACAATGCGCTCGCGGCTTACGGCAAGATTATGCCGCTCGAAACCGTTATCGAGATCGTATTCCACCGTGGTTCTACCATGCACAACCTGGTTCCGCGCGATGCTGAGGGTCGTTCGAACTACCAGATGGGTGCACTGCGTCCGAACCAGTGCGGTATTTCCCCAGACGAGGTTGAAGGCTACGTTCGCGGTATCGCTGAGCGTACCGGCGAATTCATTGAAATCGTCAACTACAACCTTGCTGGTGAGCAGTACTCGATTGCTGGCACTATTGCCGGCCTGAAGGCACTCGCTACCGACGCCGAGAAGATGGCTGAAGAAGCTGGTGGCAAGCGTCCGTTTATGCTCATCCCGGGCATTGACGTGCCGTTCCACTCGACTCAGCTGCGTGACGGTGTCGCCGAGTTCCGCGAGAGGTTGAACGAACTGCTTCCGCAGGATGTGGCAGCCGAGGTCCTGTGTGACCGTTACATCCCGAACTTGGTCGCGCGTCCATTCCAGCTCGAGGCGAGCTTCCTGGATTCCATCCTCGAAGTAGCTCCGTCGGAGATCGTGCGCGATCTGCGTGCTAACTGGGACAATATTGACCTAGAAGCCGAGCGTACGGAACTCACCCGCACCTTGCTGATCGAACTGCTCGCATGGCAGTTTGCTTCGCCGGTGCGCTGGATTGAAACCCAGGACTTCCTGTTCCGCGAGCTGTCTGATGGCGGCGCGGGCGTCCAGACCCTTGTTGAAATCGGTCTGGGTAACTCGCCGACGTTGGCGAACCTGGCAGCCAAGACGCTTCTGCGTCCACAGTTCGCTACCCAGAAGGTCAACGTTTACAACGTTCAGCGTGATGCGAAGCTGGTATACCACGAAGATCAGCAGGTCGCTGTAGAACCGGCAGTAGTAGAAGAAGCTGCTGAAGAGGCAGCTCCGGCTGCACAAGCAGCGCCAGCACCGGCAGCTGAAGCCGCTCCGGCTCCGGCACCGGCCGCTGAAGCCGCTCCGGCTCCGGCCGCAGCACCGACCGCTTCTGGTCCGGCCGCTGATATTGACTTCACCGCAGCAGATGCGATCCGCGTCCTGCTCGCCGAAGCTAATAAGATCACCTACGACCAGATTGGCGATGCAGACACGGTTGAGTCGCTGACCAACGGTGTTTCGTCCAAGCGTAACCAGGTCCTGATGGACATGTCGGCTGAGCTGAATGTGTCCTCGATCGACGGTGCCGCTGAAGCATCGATGGTTGAGTTGGGCACTACGGTGACCAAGCTGGCGCACAACTACAAGCCGTTCGGACCGGTCTTGTCGGAGGCGATCAACGATCGTATCCGTAAGCTCTTCGGTGCGGCAGGCGTTCGTCCGTCCCATATCGGTGACTACGTCTCCAGCGAGTGGGGTCTGGGTGCTGGCTGGGTTGCATGGACCACTGCGGCAGTTCTGCTTGACACTCGTGAAGGCAAGTCGCTTCGCGGTGGCGAGCTGGCTCTGTTGGATGCTTCGGTTACCTCGCTGGCGGACGCAAACCGTTTGATTGACGACGCCGTTGTCCGCGTCGGTGAAATCCACGGTGTCGCTGTTGGCAAGCCGAGCGCTGGTGGCGGCGCTGGGGGAGCAGTCGTTGACTCGGCAGCCCTCGACGCCTTCTCGGCAGAGATCACCGGTGCGCTGGCAGAAACTGCGAAGGATCTGCTCGAGCGCTTGGGCAAGACTCCGGCTGTTCCGGTTGCGGAAGCTACCGATACTCAGCTGGTAGATGCCGTGAGCGCTGAGCTTGGTACCAACTGGCCGTCGCTGGTTGAGCCGACCTTCGCTGCTGAAAAGGCTGTCCTGCTCAACGATCGTTGGGCCACCGCCCGTGAGGACCTCGCCCGCATCAACTTGGGTGATGACCTCGGATTGACCGCGGATAACTTCCGTGGCACCGGCGAAGAAGTCGCTCGTCAGGCCCGTTACTACGCGCAGCGTAATACGGACAAGGCGGAGCTCTTCGAGCAGATCGCGCAAGCCGCACTCGATATGACGCCGGGCGAATACTCCGGCAAGATCGCCGTCGTTACTGGCATGACCCCGAACTCGATCGGTGGCGGCGTCGTTGCTCGCCTGCTCGCAGGTGGCGCAACCGTTATCGCAACCGCATCGCGCGTCGATCAGAAGCGTCTGCTCGCAGGCCGTTCCATCTACCGCAACAACGCCCGTGGCGACGCTGCACTGTGGCTGGTACCGGCGAACCTGTCCTCCTACCGGGATATTGATGCACTCGTTGCGTGGATCGAGAATCCGGTTCGCGAGACCGTAGGCGGCGAAACCAAGGAGAAGAAGCCGGCGATGATCGTCGACCTGCTCTTCCCATTCGCAGCTCCGCGCGTCTTCGGAACCATGGACAATGCAGGTCCGGACACCGAAATGCAGGCCCGCCTCATGCTATGGGGTGTAGAGCGTTTGCTCACCGGTCTGGCCGCTATCGGCTCGGATACGGTTGTTGGTCATCGCATGCACGCAGTACTGCCGGGCTCGCCAAACCGTGGCCTGTTCGGCGGCGACGGTGCATATGGTGAAGTCAAGGCAGCATTCGATGCGATCCTGAACAAGTGGCAGGTTGAGCCGTGGGCCGCCCGTACGACGCTGGCACAGGCGCGTATCGGCTGGGTCCGTGGTACCGGTCTGATGGGCGGTAACGATCCGCTGGTTGAAGCTGTAGAAAAGGCTGGTGTACGCACGTGGTCTACTGACGAAATGGCTGACCAGCTTATGGCTCTGGCAACCGACGAAGCCCGTGCTAAGGCGCTCCAAGCTCCGATCGATGCGGATCTGACCGGTGGTCTGTCCAAGATTGACTTCGCAGCCCTTGCCGCGCAGGCAACTGTCGAGGAGCCAGCTCCAGCTGAAGACACCTCGAATAAGATCATGGCCCTGCCGCGCCCGCAGCAGATCAAGCTGGCATCTGGCGCCGAAGAGTTCGCAAACGGAACTGTACGTCCGGAAGATACCGTCGTCATCGTTGGTGTCGCCGAGGCTGGTCCGTGGGGCTCCTCGCGTACCCGTTTGGATGCTGAACTCGGTATCCAAGCTGACGGTGAAGTTGATCTGACTCCGGCCGGTGTTCTTGAACTGGCATGGATGACTGGTCTGCTGACCTGGCACGATGCGCCGAAGGCCGGCTGGTACGACGCCGAGGACAACTTTGTCCCAGAGTCGGAGATTTACGAGCGTTACCGCGATGAGGTTGTTGCCCGCTCGGGCGTGCGCCGCGTGGTAGATGCTGGTCCGCTGGTTGATGGTGGAACCGTTGATATGGTCACCGTCTTCTTGGATCGTCCGGTTACCTTCACTGTGGCAACTGAGGAAGAAGCCAAGGCTTATGTTGAGGCTGATCCGCAGTTCACCGAGATTACGCCTCCAGTCGATGGCGGCGAATGGTCGGTGACCCGTAAGAAGGGTGCGACCACGCTCGTCCCGCGCAAGACCACGCTCTCGCGCTTCGTTACCGGCCAGTTGCCGACCGACTTCGACCCGTCGCGTTGGGGTATCCCGGCGTCGATGATCGAATCGGTAGACAAGATGGCTGTGTGGAACCTTGTTACTACCGTGGACGCATTCGTCTCGGCTGGCTTCGAACCGGCAGAACTTCTGCAGGCGATCCACCCGTCCGATATTGCGAACACGCAGGGCACTGGTTTCGGTGGTATGTCCTCCATGCGCAAGCTGTTCGTGGAGCGCTTCCTCAATGAGGACATTCCGCAAGACATCTTGCAGGAGACCTTGCCGAACGTTATCGCAGCACACACCATGCAGTCCTACGTGGGCGGCTACGGTGCGATGGTACAGCCGGTTGCGGCCTGTGCCTCGGCAGCGGTATCGCTCGAAGAGGGCGTCGACAAGATTGCTACCGGTAAGGCCAAGTTCGTGGTCACCGGCGCCAATGACGACATCTCGGTTGAGTCGCTCGAAGGCTTCGGCAATATGAACGCGACCGCTGACTCTCAGTCCATGGCTGACCAGGGAATCCATGACCGTTTCTTCTCCCGTGCAGGCGACCTGCGTCGCGGTGGCTTCATCGAAGGCCAAGGCGGCGGTACCGTACTGATTGCTCGCGGTGATTTGGCGCTCGAAATGGGTCTGCCGGTCTACGCAGTAGTTGGTTTCGTACAGTCGTTTGCTGACGGTGCGCATACCTCGATTCCGGCTCCGGGTCTGGGCGCGCTGGCTGCAGGACGTGGCGGTAAGGACTCGCGTCTGGCGAAGAACCTGAACGCTCTGGGCGCATCGGCTGACGATATTGCCGTGGTTTCCAAGCACGACACGTCTACCAATGCTAACGATCCGAACGAAGCAGAACTGCACGTTCG
>JAAYWS010000087.1 GCA_012516575.1 Actinomycetaceae bacterium | reverse complement strand
TCAGGGGCATCACCACCCTATCCAGCAAGGATGACAAGTAGTCCAGAAAAACCAGCCTAAAACCGCCATAAAAACAGCCGATCAGATGCCATCAGCCGCGCTGAAGACACTGCGCTAAGCACTAAATAGCTCTGCCGGCTCTTATAACCGGAGAAATTCACTTCTTACAACCGTGCCGGCTCTTATAACCGGAACCACCCGTAATATTTAGTCTGCCGAAACCAACAAACCACTAAATTCCAGTGTCAGAAAGCCTCCTCGAAGCAGGAAGCCTCGAAAGGAACTACACACTTATCTATGAAGCGCCGCTTAAATTGCGAACCTTCGATACATATACGGTGAGTATCATGCCCCATAGCGCACGATACTCACGTGAGACGGAATTTCGGAACGCAGCGACGGAATTTCGGAACGCTACCGCAGACAGCCTGGCAATAAAAAGTGCCCCGAATAGGATTCGAACCTACGACCTTCTGCTCCGGAGGCAGACGCTCTATCCCCTGAGCTATCGGGGCGGGGACCTTATGAAGTATAACAGCGCTTGCGAACAGAGCATAAACCAGTAAACGTGAACCCGCCCATGAAATGCTACTCACCGGCGCTTGAAATGCTACTCACCCGCCCATGAAATGCTACTCAAAATGCTACTCACCGGCGTCGTCACCAGATGTATTCCGTGCGAGAACACGGAATCTTCCCCCGAACAGCACGTGCTACCCGGCACAATGTGGCCAAGCACATTGGCTACCCCGTGATATGCCAGTGGTTTGGCCGTTGTCGATCGTTAAACTAGTTGGCATGACTCCAGAAGAACTCAGTGCACTTATTCGTTCAATTCTCAACCAAGCGATCACCGCTGGCGAGCTCAATCTCGACCCGGCGGCGCTCGATGCCGTCCGCGTGGAGCGTCCGCGCGTGCGTGAACATGGCGATTGGGCATCGAATGCGGCACTGCAGTTGGCGAAAAAAGCGGGCACGAATCCGCGTGCGCTGGCACAGCTGATCGTCGACGGCTTAGTTCAGAACGACGGCGTTGCCCACGCTGAAATTGCTGGGCCCGGTTTTATTAACATCACCTTGAACGCGGCTGCTGCCGGTGAACTTGCTCGTTCCATCTTGGAACAGGGCGCAGAGTACGGTAAGAACGAAACGCTCGGCGGCGATGTTATTAACCTCGAGTTTGTTTCCGCTAACCCAACCGGTCCGATCCACCTCGGCGGTGCTCGCTGGGCAGCCGTGGGAGATTCGCTGGCCCGCATTATGGAAGCGTGCGGCGGTAACGTCGTGCGTGAGTACTACTTCAACGATCACGGCGCACAAATCGACCGTTTCTCCAAGTCGCTGCTCTACCGCGCCCGCGGTCTCGAAGCTCCCGAAGATGGCTACGGTGGCCAATACATTGAAGATATTGCAAACGCGGTAATGGCTGACAATGCGGACGTTGATCCGTTGGCTTTGCCGGAAGCCGAAGCACAAGAATTCTTCCGGTCCCACGGCGTTAACCGCATGTTCGATGAGATCAAACGCGAACTATCGGACTTCCGGGTCGAATTCGACGTGTACTTCCACGAAGATTCCCTGCACGAATCCGGGGCAGTGGACCGCGCGATTGGTCAGCTACGCGATAAGGGCGTTATTTTCGACGACGGCGGTGCCACCTGGTTGCGCTCCACTGATTTTGGTGACGATAAGGATCGCGTCATTATTAAATCCGACGGTGAGGCCGCATATTTCGCCGGCGATATTGCCTACTACTTGGATAAGCGTGAACGCGGCGCAGACCACGTGATTATCATGCTCGGTGCGGACCATCACGGTTATATTGGCCGTATGTACGCCATGGCACGGGCCTTCGGTGACGAAGCCGGCAAGGGCGAAAACCTCGAAATCCTGATCGGCCAAATGGTGAACCTGCTCAAGGACGGCCAGCCGATGCGCATGTCCAAACGTGCCGGCACGATCGTGGTCCTTTCCGACCTCGTTGAAGCCGCTGGAGTGGATGCGGCCCGCTACTCGCTGGTACGCACCGCTATGGATACCACTCTCGACATTGACCTCGGTCTGATTTCTTCACGCACCAACGAAAACCCGGTCTACTACGTGCAATACGCGCATGCCCGGACCAAGTCGGTGGACGTGAACGCTGCCAAGCATGGTGTTACCCGGGAAGCTTTTGACCCGTCCCGGTTGGACAGCGCGGCCGACGGCGAACTGCTCGCCGCTCTAGCACGCTTCCCGGAAATCATCGCGCAAGCCGCGCAACTTCGCGAACCACACCGAGTGGCTCGTTACCTTGAAGAACTCGCCGGTGCCTACCACGCATGGTACGGCGTCTCACGTGTTACCCCGCGTGCTGATGATCCGGTTACTGATCTGCACCGCACTAGGCTGTGGTTGAATGACGCCACCGGTCAGGTGCTTGCAAACGGCCTAGCCCTGCTCGGGGTTTCCGCACCGGACAAGATGTAAACCGGACAAGATATAAGCCGGACGCAGAAGGAAAAAAGATGGACTACGAGCAGCTTCCAGCGCCACTTCCCACGGGTGAGTTCCACGGGGTGTGGTCGATGAACACTGTGCGCGCCGCCGATGGTAGCTACTCGGTTGCTGGTGTGCCGCTGGCTCAGATCGCTACCGAATTTGGCACGCCCAGTTACGTTTTGGACGTTGCGGATATGCGCACCCGCGCCCGGGTGTGGAAAACCGCCATGGACGAAGCCTTCGCGGACCTGAACGGCGCTGACGTGTACTACGCGGGTAAAGCTTTTTTGTCTAAAGCCGTAGCCAAGTGGATGTACGACGAAGGCCTGCATATCGATGCAGCCACCGAAGGCGAACTGCGCACTGCGCTCGCGGCTGGAGTTCCCGGTTCGCATTGTGGGTTGCACGGCAATAACAAGTCGCGCGCGGAAATTGAGTTGGCCCTTGAGGCGGGCGTTGCCCATATCGTGATCGACTCGCTATCCGAACTGGACTTCCTTAACGATATTGCGAAAGAACGCGGCGTAAGCGCCCCGGTTTATCTGCGTCTTACCACTGGCGTGCATGCCGGTGGCCATAGCTTTATTGCCACCGCCCATGAGGACCAGAAGTTTGGTCTGTCGATAGCGACCAAGGTAGCCCACGAAGCGATTAAACGCGCTCACGCAGCGGAGAATTTGAACCTGCTGGGCCTGCACTCCCATATTGGCTCGCAGATCCTTGCTACCGAAGGCTTTAAAGAAGCTGCCCGGATCGTCCTCGAGCTCCGCGCGTGGGCGGCGACCCAGGGCATTGAAATTCCGGAAATTGATTTAGGCGGCGGATACGGTATTCGTTACACTGACGCCGATCCGACCCCGCCATCAACACAGGAATACGTTGCTGCTTTAGCGGGCGTCGTCCGGGAACATGTTACACAAACCGGTTTGCCAGCACCGCGCGTTATGATCGAACCGGGTCGGTCGATCATCGCGCCAGCGATGCTCACGCTTTACGAAGTGGGCACAGTAAAACCGGTAACCATTGACGACGGCGAACGCCTTTACGTATCGGTCGACGGCGGCATGTCCGATAATATTCGTCCGGCACTTTACGAGGCACAATACACCGCAGCGTTGGCAAATCGCGCATCCACAGCGGAACTAACCCGCACCCGCGTCGTCGGCAAACACTGTGAATCGGGCGATATTGTCGTCCACAACGTAGCTTTCCCCTCCGATGTTCAACGCGGCGATCTGCTCGCTGTCCCAGCCACCGGCGCTTACGGGCGCTCCATGGGTTCAAATTACAATATGCTCACCCGCCCCGGCGTCGTCGCCGTAGAAAACGGGCGCGCATGGATGATCCTGCGCCGAGAAACAATTTCAGACCTCTTAGCCCTCGATGTGGGCTAATTCGCTAGTAAAACGCCTGACCTACTACGATAGGGCGGAGAAGACCTCAACGATCTTCGTGAAAGGAACACATGTCTATTAAGATCGCGCTCCTAGGGTGCGGCACCGTCGGTACCGAGGTAGCCCGCCTATTGAAGGAAAACAAGGATATTTTCACCGCGCGCGCCGGCGATGAGCTTGAGCTCATCGGCATTTCGGTACGCAACCTCGATGCGCCGCGCGATCCGATTATTGACCGTGACCTGCTCACGGACGACGCTGAAGGCCTGATCGAGAAAGCCGATATTGTTATCGAACTGATCGGCGGTATCGAGCCGCCGCGGTCGCTGGTGCTCAAGGCGCTGAACTCGGGCAAGTCGGTTGTTACCGGCAATAAGGCACTACTGGCAGCACATGGCCCGGAGCTTTACGAAGCAGCTGCCGCGAACGACGTCGACATTTACTACGAGGCAGCGGTGGCCGGCGCAGTACCGGTTGTTTATGCCTTACGTGAATCAATGACCGGTGATCGGGTGCTGTCCGTCCACGGAATTCTCAACGGCACAACCAACTACATCTTGGACGAGATGACGACGAAGGGACTGTCCTACGAAACCGCCCTCGCTCAAGCACAGGCTCTTGGTTACGCTGAAGCTGATCCGACCGCGGATGTGGACGGGCACGACGCCGCCGCCAAGATTGCGATTCTGGCTTCGCTGGCATTCCACAAGCGGGTGTCGATTGACGACGTCTATGTTGAAGGTATCCGCAACGTTACCGCCGCCGACATCGCCACCGCGAAGGCTATGGGCTACGTGATCAAGCTGATCGCTACCACCCAGATGATTAGTAACGGCACAAATAACGGTATTGAAGTGCGAGTCAGCCCAACCATGGTTCCACTGTCGAACCCGCTGGCTTCGGTACAGGGCTCCTTTAACGCGGTCACTATTGAAGGCGCGGCCGCTGACCGGCTGACCTTCCATGGCCGCGGTGCCGGAGGCGCTCCGACCGCATCGGCTGTGCTTTCTGATGTGATTGCGGCAGCCGCCAAGATCGTGGGTGGTGGGCGTGCACCGAAGGAAATCGTTTACGGTGATACCCCGATTCTGGATCCGTGCGAATCGCGCTCGCGCTACTTTATTACCGTCGTCGTACAAGACGTTATTGGCACGCTCGCTGCGGTAGCTGATGTATTTGCGGAAGCTGGCGTATCGGTTTCGGCGATTATGCAAACTCCGGTGCGCGAAGAAGGCGCTGAGCAGGATCCGGCAGACGCCCAATACCTGACGATCACAACGCATGAAGCAAAACAGTGCGAAATCGAAGAAACCGTGCGTAATCTGGAAGCACGTAAAGAAGTAGACCGGGTAATCCGCATGTACCGAGTGGAGGCAAACTAATGGCACACCAGTGGCAAGGGCTCATTAACGAATACCGTGAACGTCTGCCGTTTAAGGAATCCGATCTGGTTGTTACGCTCTACGAAGGTGGCACTCCGCTCGTTCCCGCTCCAGCGTTGTCGGCACGGGTGGACGCGGAAGTGTACGTCAAGGTTGAGGGCGCAAACCCCACCGGTTCGTTTAAGGACCGTGGGATGACGACGGCGATTTCGCAGGTTAAGCAGACCGATACGAAGATTGTGGCGGCGGCGTCCACCGGCAATACTTCGGCCTCTGCTTCGGCTTATGCGGTTGCTGCCGGGCTGGAATCGGCAGTGATTTTGCCTGCTGGCAAGATCGCGATGGGCAAGCTGGCGCAGGCGATTGTACACGGTGCAAAGCTGGTAGCTGTTGACGGTAATTTCGACGACTGTCTGCGCATCACGCGCGAGCTGACCGATAAGTACCCGGTTGCACTTGTTAACTCGGTGAACCCGTACCGTTTGCAGGGTCAGAAGACTGCCGCTTTCGAAATCGTGGACCAGCTTGGGGATGCTCCTGATATCCATGTTCTTCCGGTGGGTAATGCCGGCAATATTTCGGCGTACTGGATGGGCTATAACGAATACGCAGGCAAGAAGGTCTCGTACTCAATGGGAGATTCGGCACTGAATCTGCCGCCGGTTTCCACTAAGGTTCCGCAAATGTGGGGCGTTCAAGCGTGGAATTCAGCTCCGTTCGTACTCGGTGCTCCGGTTGAAAACCCGGAAACGATCGCGACCGCGATCCGCATTGGCAACCCGGCGTCGTGGGATTACGCTGTTGCCGCGCGCGATGATTCGGGCGGGTGGATTGATCGGGTGACGGACGAACAGATCCTCGAAGCACAGGCAATTTTGGCTGCAGAAGTTGGCGTTTTTGTTGAGCCAGCATCGGCCGCATCGATTGCGGGTCTGCTCAAGGCTGGCGAAGCAGGCAAGGTGCCTGCGGGTGCCAAGATTGTGTGCACGGTAACTGGCAATGGTCTGAAGGATACGGCAACGGCTCTAGAAAACCGCGAACTGGATCTCGATCCGATTGCGCCTACACTAGATGCCGCAGTCTCTTTGCTTGGACTCTAGGAATCACCATGCGTTTTGCGATTGACTATGCCCGTGTGCGGGTACCAGCCACGTCGGGAAACCTTGGTCCCGGCTTTGACTCGATGGGAATGGCCCACGATATTTGGGATGACGTTTCCGCAACGATTACTACCGGGCCTACTAAGATTACGATTCTCGGCGAAGGCAAGGACACTCTTGCTCGCGACGAATCGCATCTGGTGATCCGCGCAATGCATCGCACTATGGAACGCGTAGGTGTTTCGCAAGCAGGCATTGAACTGGTTGCTCGCAATGCTATTGAACACGGTAAAGGGTTAGGTTCGTCGGCAGCGGCGGTTGTCGCCGGTATTTTGCTGGTTCGCGAACTTATTGACCATCCGGAAGTTCTTGATGAAGCCGCAATGTTGGATATTGCTGCCGAATTCGAAGGCCACCCGGATAATGCGGCACCCGCAATTTATGGTGGCGCGACCGTGTCCTGGAAGCAGGGCGAGAGTTACCGTACTGCACGCCTTCCGGTATCGGATGCAGTTCACACCACGCTACTTATACCGGCTGAAGTTTTACCAACTTCCCAGGCCCGTGCGGCCTTGCCGATGCAGGTTCCGCTGGCTGATGCTTCCTTTAACGCTGGGCGTACCGCGCTTCTGGCTCATGCCCTCGCGCATGCCCCACAATTCCTCTTCGAAGCAACTGAAGACCGACTCCATCAGGGATACCGCGCATCTGCTATGCGGCATACTGCTGATTTGTTGGCCGCATTACGCAACGCCGGGTGGCCTGCGGTTGTATCCGGAGCGGGCCCAACGATTTTGGTTTTTGCTCAAGTGGATTCGCAAACGCGTCGGGTTATTGAAGGACAAGGATTCAAGGTAGTGCCATCGAAGCAGGTGCGCGGAGCACATGCGGTCACAAGCGCGCAGTAGTGGCCGCCCGCACACGATAAGCGCCGCGTCTTACTAGGCGAGAGGCAGGTATTCCATACTCTGGAATACCTGCCTTTTTCCTATTCGTAGCGTTTAGGCTCGAGACGTGGCTTTGATGAAATACACCCAGATTGACACTGTTCCACTGCTATCACGCGGAAAGGTGCGTGACCTGTACGATCTTGACGATCAGCTACTGATCGTCGTCACAGATCGAGTCTCGGCTTTTGACGTCGTTTTTGACGAGCTCATTCCAGACAAAGGTGCGGTACTCAACTCGATTTCGGCCTTCTGGTTCCGCAAACTCGAACACGTTATTCCCAACCATATGGTTTCCACTGACCCCGCCCAATACCCGGCAGTTTTTGCTGAATACGCAGCGGAACTTGCCGGCCGATCCATGCTGGTGAACAAACTCGACATGGTCAACGCTGAATGTATTGTTCGCGGTT
>JAAYWS010000011.1 GCA_012516575.1 Actinomycetaceae bacterium | reverse complement strand
CGTCGGAGCAGTCCTTGAATAATAAGGTCGGCGCGATTGTCACACTGTCGCCAGATTACGGCACCGACCTGAATCCGGCCAGCGCCCGGTTCAGCAACGGGGAAAAGACCCTCGTGGTTGCGGGCGAGGGAACGTGGAGTTTCGACGACGCCGGCAAGGCAACGTTCACTCCGGAGCCCGGGTTTTTTGACAACCCGACTGACGTGACGATTACGGTGCGCAACGTCGACGGCGTTGCGTCGACTACGTCAGGAACCCTGCACGTCACCTATCTCACGGACACGCAAGTCCCGTCGACCAGCACGAAACCGGAAAATGAGCAGCAGACTTCGGCGCCCGGCTCGCAGATGTTCTTGGACTCACAGCCCGCGGCTGATAAGCCGTACTCCTTCGAGGGCGGTTTGCTGGAAGTGACTACGGATGGCCAAGGAACCTATCAGATTAATCCGGACACGGGCGTGGTCACGTTTACGCCGGTCACGGGTTATGTGGGCACTACCTTTGGCGTTACAGTTTTCCAGACTTTGGAAAACGGCGGCACGCTTAGCACGACTTATACTCCGACGGTTACCGCGCTCCCGTTTGATGCGCCGGACGCTTTCGATTCGGGGCTGATTGGTGACGTCTTGTCCCCCACCCCAGATTGGGCTGAGATGGCTGACGCCGAACTCGACTTTGCCACCTTCGCATTCACCGCGGCCGAGGGTATTGAGGTGCTCGACCCGTACCATGCGACGCAGGAGGGTGTGGGAAGCTGGGCTTACGATCCGGCAACTGGCGAGGTCACGTTCACGCCCGAGGCAGGGTTCGTTGGGGATTCTGCTGCCATCCAGTATTCGATTCAGGATATTCACGGGAACGACGCCGTTAAGGCGGGCACGTTGAGCGTGGAGTATTCGATGATCGGAACGGTGGACGTGGAAACGTCGGGCGAGCCGCTTGAACCGCAAAAGTCGAGCTCGGTTTCGGCGATGTTCACGGGCGTTCCGGATGGGCGCGGCAGCTACGCTTTTGAGGGTGGCGCGCTGACTTATGACGTTGATGGTGTGGGTAATTATGCGATTGACGCCGTGACTGGAGCGATCACGTTTACTCCGGCTCTAGGTTTTGATGGGCCTGCTCCGAGCGCTACGGCAGTGTTGACGGTCGATAATGGGCGGACCTTTAGCGCGGTTTACACGCCGACTGTTAATGACCATACGCCGCAGAATGTGCCGTCGGGTGCGGGCGAGGCTGATTATGGACAGAGCGTAACCTTCACCTTGCCTATCCCGGATTCGGTGGATGCCAATACTTTACGTATTGATCTGGCTTCGGCGCTGAAGGGGTCGGTACTGTCGGCTGATGGGCGAACCTTAACTGTTCCAGGTGAAGGCACGTGGGTGCTGGGCGTTGATGGCACTGTTACTTTCACTCCGGTGGATGGCTTTACTGGGAAGGCGTCGACTATTAGCTATAGCGGTTTTGACGTTCTTGGGTTCCCGGTAGGGAATGTGGGCATGCTGGACGCGGTTATCGGTCCGAAGCCTGCTGATCCGCCAGTGGCGACGCAGCCCGATCCGGGTACGGCTACCGGCGGCGGACCGGGTGCAAACTCGGCGCTTGCCAAGACAGGTGTGGATGTGGCGGGCCCGGGCATTATTGCCGGTCTGTTGCTGGCACTCGGCACTGGCTTGCTGGTTGTGCGCAAGCGCAAGGGTGATGCGTAGAGCTCCGGGCGACGCTCCGGGTGCTACTCCGGATGCTACTCCGGGCGACGCTCCGGGTGCTGCTCCGGGTGCTACTCCGGGCAACGCTCCGGGTGCTGCGCGAAGCTCTGCCGAACCGAATACCCCTAACTTTCCTTATAGTCTCCGAGTTAGGGGGTTTTCGTTGCCATTTTTGCATCTTTTACCCCCTAACTCTCCCTAGATGTACCCAGTTAGGGGTTTCGTTGCAGTGTTAATTACCTCAATATCAACCCCACCCGTGCACAAGTATCAACTTTTGCCCCACTCCAGAGCTATATACGACCTGGAGGGTGGGAAAAGTTGACACTTATGCACACAATCCTTCTTATACCCCAGAAAGCCGCAGGGCTAAAACAGACATATAGGATATTACGGCGAAAATTTGGGTGCAGACCGAAAAATAGCAGAAGTCCGCGACCCCGCAGAAGCACAGAACCTCAACACACGTGCTGGACAGCAGCTAATTGCCAGAAATAAGGCCCTCGATTGAGCCGAATTTCGATATTAGGGCCGTATCGTGCTCTATATGGCACGATACGGCCCTAATATCGAAATTCAAGACGTTACCAGCCTGTGCGGAGGCAGAAATGGGGTCTATCCCCGGCCTTTATGCGGAAAAGTGGCAACTTCGGTTAGATGGCAACTTCGGTTAAGTGGTCGCTTCTCGTTAGTCGGCGGCTCCGCGTTAGATGGTAGCTTCGCGCTACTCGGCAGCTTCCCGCTCAGCGGCAACAATATAGCCGTCGACGAAGTTGATCCGCTTTTTCGCCAAGCCCACTTCGAACGCTTTATCGAGATATTGGGTGGTAGCGGCGGTGAGCCGGTTGATA
Organism: Actinomycetaceae bacterium; assembly: GCA_012516575.1. Taxonomy (GTDB): domain Bacteria; phylum Actinomycetota; class Actinomycetes; order Actinomycetales; family Actinomycetaceae; genus Arcanobacterium. The sequence goes on along the minus strand of JAAYWS010000011.1, from coordinate 8,790 downwards.
CCGAAAGAGTTCATCGTTACACGGAATAGTTCTTCCTTGCTGTCAAAAGCCATTGCTTGCAAGCAATGCCAACGCATCATATTCGCAATTTCAATGGGATGTACTTCAGCGATAGGCCGTTGTCTTTCTAGGTCTTCCCTGCTGTCCAGCCATTCGCCTGGCCGCGCCCCGCTCGCCCAATAAAAACCGAATTCGTCGGGCGGCATGTTGAACAGCCGTGCTATTGTCTTCTTCCGCTCCGTGGATACCCGGTTGAGGTCGAAGGACGACGCAACCATTTTGATGAGCCGGTCGCCGTCGATGGGCCCTTCTTGCTCGATAATCTTCTCGGCCAGCTGAGTGACGCGTTGTGCTTTGCGGCTACCACGACTTGCGTCCAGCTCACTTGACCTGCCGATGACTTCGATCTGCCACGGCACAAATTGGCTGATGCGAACGTCCTCAGCCTCGGAGTCGACCCGTGTCGATTCATTCGGGCGGACAAAAGTCGTAGTGAATCCGGTTGCTAGGCCCGGTTCATTAGTACCCTCCGGGATTTCGCTACCCGGCGGGTGCACGGTTACTTCCACCGGCCCGACCGCCGGGATTACCAGTTCTACCGGGGCTATGTTCTCCGAGGTTTCACCATGTACGACGCCGTTTCCCGGCACGTGGTCCAGTGGTTGGGCGGGGTCGAGTGGTTGGGTGGGGTCCAGCGCCGACGTGTGGTCGAGTGGCTGGGTGTGGTCCGACGCCGACGTGGGGTCGAGTGGTTGGGTGTGGTCCAGCGCCTGCGCGGGGTCCAGCCCCGGCGCAGAACCCAGTGGCTGGGTGTGGTCCGACGCCGACGTGTGGTCGAGTGGTTGGGTGTGGTCCAGCGCCTCCGCGCCGTCCAGCCCCGCCGCGTCATCCACATCCTCCCCGGCTTCCAATCTTTCAACCATGCGCACAATCCGGTCGAGCACCGCCTGCGAATCCGTCAACCACGTGGGCAGCCAAATGCGTTCAACCGCAGGCCAGCCCATAGCATTGCGCAATACGGTAGCCGGAATTCCGTCCCGGTCCCCCACCGTTTCGCGGCGCGCCCACTGCGGACCGTCTAACAAAACCGCCAGCAAAGGCCGGTGTGGCGGCGTCGTCTCATTAACCTGAATATCGACCCGGAAACTCGACAAGCCCACATCGCAGGTCACGTTCAAGCCGCGCTCACGCAAACCGCGCGCAATCTCGTCGCGGTGATAGTCGGAAATATCAGACCGCTCCAAAGCCGCCTGGCGCTGCGCTTCATTCCCGGCAGCAATATCGAGATACGCCCGCAAATGCTTAATACCCACCGAGGAGGTTTCCTCAGCGCGCAACTGCGCCGGATCGAAGGACGAAAAAATCACGACCTGCCTCCGCGCACGCGTAATCGCCACGTTCAGCCGCCGCTCCCCGCCCGCCAAGTTCAACGGCCCAAAATTCAGCGGCAACACACCCTTGTCGTTAACAGAAAACGCAGTGGAGAAGAAGATCGCATCACGCTCATCGCCCTGCACATTTTCCAAGTTCTTAACGAACAGGCCTTCTTCCTCGCGGGTTTCCAGCGCGGCAATAATCCGCTCGTCTTCGGTGTCTAGCAACATTGATTCGATCAGGTTGCGTTGTTGCACGTTAAAAGTGACGACGCCGATGGACGGCACGCGCTCCGGGCTGTCCGCGAATCGCCGCTGAATTTCCGCGACGATCGCCTCAGCTTCTTCCCGGTTCGTACGCAAATACTTGCCTTTACCTGAACGCTGGAAATGCCCGTCGACCCGGACCAGCGATACTCCGTAGCCGTCCGAACCGGCGTCGGCCCGTGCCGCATTCGGCGCCGGGAAAGTCGTGAGCTTGCCGCCGTAGTACATGGCATTGCTGAAGGCGATTAGCGATTCGGATTTGGACCGGTAATGCCAGGACAGCCAGTGCCGGTCCACCGCGGCTTGCACGCATTCGGACAGGATCGATTCTTCGTCGGCCACGACGATGTCGTCCTCGTCGGCCTCACCCGCGTCGTCGAATACGGGTTCCATGAACGCTGTGGGCGGCATTTGTTTGGAATCGCCGACGACGACGGTGGCTTTGCCGCGTCCGATCGCTCCGATTGCGTCCGCAACCCGGATTTGGGAGGCTTCGTCGAAGACGACGAGGTCAAAGATGCCGTTTTGCACTGGGATGAAACGTGCTAGTGAATCAGGGCTGACGAGCACGAGCGGTGTGAGTTCGGTGATCAGCGGCAGGAAGTTGGCCATGAGTTCGCGCACGGACATGGCTCGGCGCTGTTTGACGAGTTCGCGGCGAAAGCGGCCGATTTCTCCGTTTCTCGCATTGCTTGCAAAACCGCGCCGGTTGATCGCACTGGCTGGGATTGCTTCGACTAGCATTTTGCGCAACTCGGCGGACCGGGCATGGAAACGGCTGATATGACGGTTGTGTACCTCCCCGTTGAAGTCGACTAAACCGGTGGCGATGAGGCGTTCTTCGATTGAGGTTTCTACCAGTCCGAGTTCGAACGACATCACCGCGTCTTCCGGGTTGACTTCGCCGTTCAAAAGCATCTCGTGTGCGTCGAAAAGCCCGTTTGTGGCAAGCGGGGCGAGATGTTCACGGAGCGTCACCCACTGGCGTAGCGAGGTGAGTTGGGTGTCGCCGACGCGGCGGGCGGGTGCGGTGCGTTGCCATGCTGCGAGTATTCCGGTGTTCAGGTCAGCGCACCACGAGTTCCACGAGTCCTTATCGGATGGCAGTACTCGCATGAGTTCGGCGCTTGCTCCGGCTAGGTCGCGCAGAATCTGCAGGTCTGCCGGTGGCATGTGGGAGCCGTAGGTGCGGTAACCGGTGTCCGCCAGTTCGCGTAGCTGCGAGGCAAAGTCGCCGGTAGTCCGGTTGCCAGTGGCCCGGTCGCCAGTAGGCCGGGCACCAGTAGCCCGGGCACCCGTAACCCCGCTGCCAGTACCCCGGCTGTTCGCCGCCCGCGCTAGGGAGCGCAACACGAAAATACGCCACCGCAGTTGGCCTGCTTGATTGCCGTCCAACGGGTTGAATCCGCGCGGATCATACAGCCCAGCCATGCGCGACATCTGATAACGCAGGTTGAACACCAGCTGTTGGAGCGGCAACAACACCTGCATTATCGCGCCCATCTCATCAGCGCTAATATCGCTGGGCGTATATTGCAATGCGGCGAGCCGCCCGGTGGCGGTTCGCACGCGCCCTTTACGGCCAAACCAGCTTGAGTCCTGCGCTCGCACAAAAGCATCGTTGATATCGGGTAGCGGCTTGTCGATGATTCCGATCGGGAATCGTTGGAGTATGTGCCCGGCCGCGCCTTGGACGTACACACCAACCTGGTCGAGTAGCCCCAGCACGTGGTCCGCGCTTGTTTCCCAGTTCTCCCCGGCGACTTCGTCCAGCAAGGTCGCCGACAGCCCCGGCTCGGTTACTGCATACAGGATCTGGGCGAATTGGGTCGGCTCTGTCACCTCGCGCAACGCCGCACCTAGCGAGCCGCCCGGCTGGCCGCCCGTTACGTCACTGCCGCCCGCCTCCGTACCCAGCCCCCACGACCGCACCTGCCGCGCCTTGCCTACAACCGCATCAAACGCGGAGGCCGCATCCTGGATCCGCGCAATATCCAGCGCCGCGACCTCATCCGCCGTCGTAAAACCCCACGGCGTCGACCGCGACGGCTTAGCCGGAATCGCTGTCACCACGTAATCGCGCATCACCGCACGCAACTGTGCGACGTCGTCGTCCTTGCCCGGCCCGAGCAAGGATTGCGGAACCGGCAGGGCCGGACTGTCTGAGGTGATATGCGCGGACTGCGCGACCGCCCCGTACAGCGAGTGGCCGGCCGCGTTCGGCTCGTGCAGCACATCCGTGTACGCCGCGAGGGGGTGCACCGTGCCCGCCAGATCGGCAAGCCGCGTTTCCCAGTCGTTGAATTCCCCGCGCCCGGTGTCGTCCAAACTGTTGAGTAAATGTTCACGGACGACGGCGGGTTTTGCGGATTTGTCGTGCAGGTTGAGTGTCAGGCGGGCGAGGCCGACGTCGTCGAGGCGGCGTTTGACGACGTCGAGCGCCGCGGCTTTCTCGGCAACGAACAGTACTTTCTTCCCGGCTGCCACCGCCACTGCCAGCAGGTTGGTAATAGTTTGGGATTTGCCGGTTCCCGGCGGGCCTTCTAGCACGAAGGTTTTGCCGGCGAGTGCGTCAGCGATGGCGCGCAACTGGGAGGCGTCGGCGGAGATTGGGCATTGAGCGGCGAGCTCATCAAGGTTCGTGGTGGGTGTTTCGCAGGCGGGGTCCGCGAAATGTTCGAGCGGGTTGAGCGCCAAATGGTTGACGAGCGGGGCTTTGAGGAGTTCGTCCCAGTGGTCGTCTAAGTCTTTCCACAGGCGGAATTTGGCGAATTGCAGGATTGCTAAATGCGCGGACGTATCCACCCGGAAGTTCAGCCCGGCTTTTACGAGTTCCTCGCGCAACGAGTGGAAGGCCGCCTGAATGTCGATGCCGGATTCGTCGGTTGCCGGGTTGAGCATGCCTGGCACTCGCAGGCCAAAAGTGCGTTCGAGTTTTTCAAGCAGGGAAAAGTTCGGGGTGCTTCCGCCGCTTTCGTCGAGCGAAATCTGGTAGGCGGTGGCGCGTTTATTAGCTGGGCGCAGGAAAACCGGGAGCAGGATTAGCGGGGATTGTAGCGGTTTGCCTTCGAAATCCCAGTACAGGGTGCCGAGCGCTAAATAGAGGTTATTCGACCCGGTTTCTTCGATAATCGTGCGCGCCCGATTCGCTAGATTGCGTAGCGCGGTCAGGTAACGCCCGGAGCTCAGGTCGGTGTACACCGACCGGCGGGTGTCGAATACTTCTTTGAGGACTTCCGCCGGGAGGTCTTTCGCATTGTGGGTGTCGTGGCGTGCTTGGTGGATCGGGTTAATGTCGTCGTGTGCCAGTAAAGTGATGGTCCGCGAGGCGTTGAGCCAGTTTTCAATAGTGTGGACGCCTTCGCCGGGCAGTTGCAGTTCGATTGCGCGTTTGGGTCGGAAGTTAATGAGCTGGTTGCGCAGGCTCAGGTCAAGGAGCGCGTTCTTCCACTGTTGTACGCGGGCGGGAGCTTGGGCGCGCGGCGCGGGTGCGTCGGGCCCGGTTTGTTCGGCGCCGGTGGCGGCGTCGACCCGGTCGATCGGCGGCACACTGTGTAGCGCTGGACGGTATTCGACAACCTGAACCGTATCGGCGGTGCGTTTGACCGCGGGGATGGGGATGATCTGATGACGCCGAGCCATCCACACGTCGACCACGGCGAGCACTTCGCTAGCCTCGCCTTTCAGCCAACGGTCGTAGGCGGCGTCGTGCACTTGACGTGCGGTGACGGTGTTATCGGGGTTGTTGACCAAGGTGGTTTCGAGCAGGCCGATATGGTTCATGTCCACCCGGTTGATGATTTCGTGGATATCGGTTTGGGCAACGTCCCACATGGCCATTTCGTAACGCCAATATCCGAGGAAGGCGTGCCCGTGTGTTATCCAGATGAGTGGGCGTAGGCCGGCTTGTTCGAAGGCGGCGGCGAGTACTGTGGTGGTGTCGAGGCAGGTGCCGGCGCGGTTGGTGAGCACGTCGTTGGGGGTGCGGACGATTTGGCCGACTATGCCCCAGTTTGCGGGTGGTTCGACGTAGTGCAGGTTGCGGGCTTTGAGGGCTTCGAAAATTGCCCATGCGATCTGGTCGGCGCGTTCGGGGCCGGATTGGTAGCCTTCGATCGATGAGCTGCCGGTGTTTTGGCGGAGGATTGCGGAGGCGTCGGCGAGGAGCGCTTCGATTTCGGGCGCGTTGGGCATGACCATTGCCGAAAGTAGCTCGTAGGATAAGCGCTGCGGTGAGCGGACCCAGTAGTTGGCGGGTAGGACGTCAATGTCGACGCCGGTGCGGGTGATGTGTTGGGTGGTGGCGTTTTGGGTGGCGTCCCGTGCGCCGGTGGCGTCACCCGCGGTGGTGGCGTGCTGGGTGGCGTCACCCGCGGTGTCACCCGAGGCCGCGGCAGCGTGCCGAAACTCGACCACGATCCGTCCAGGCCGCATCACGTCCACTTGGTCCATGGCGGCGGTGTCGAGCGCGATGTCGACGTCTTTGGTTTCGTGTGTGGTGCCGACGGGCAGTTCGAGGCGGCGTTCCCACGGGGTGGCGAGCGGGCCTTGTGCGTCGGTGATCGTGATGCGCAGGATGCCGGTGATATCGTGCTCGGTGCGGTTTTTGATGGTGACGCGCGAGATGACTCGGATGCGGTTGTGCGCCATTGCCAAGTTGACGGCGTTAACAGCCTCGACTTCAATCGCGACGGCGTTCGTGTGCATCCCCATCGATTCCTTTCAGGTTTGCCGTTCGGTGCGGCAATACCTAACAGTGTACAAAACCAAAGCGGTCTGCCGTTGACTGGCTTCGCTAACGTCGACGATAATCAGCCCATGAGCACTCCGATTACTGATCTGGCCCAGATTTTGGCGAGTTTGCACGTGAGGCGGCGCGGCAACTATGTGTATGCAGTGTTGCCGCAAGTGCCGGATGGGGTTGACGTTTTGGCCACTGTTCGGGAGGCCGAGGGGTTGACGGTTATTCTTGCGGCCGACGACGCTGTTCGGCTGGGTGTGGATGCGTCGGTTGTAATGGCGTGTTTGACGCTCGATGTGCATTCGTCGTTGGAAGCTGTCGGGTTGACGGCGGCGGTTGCTAGCGCGCTTGTTGCGGAGGATATTCCGTGCAATATGGTGGCCGGGTATTATCACGACCACGTGTTGGTTCCTGTGGGTATGGCGCAGCGGGCGGTTGAAGTGATTGAGAGGTTGGGTGGGTAGCTAGCGAGTGCCAGCGTGCCCGATTACCTGCTTCAAGTCAGAAGTAAACCCACGCCTGAAAACCCCTTAACTCTCTTCTAATTGATTACGTTATAGGGTTTTCGTTAAACTTTTATAGACTTTTACCCCCTAACTAATCTAAAATTGAAGAAATTAGGGGGTTTTATGCGCCTGTATAAGCGTGAAAAGTATTTGTCGAAAATTCGCGGCTTCTATCATGACACGGGAATTATCAAAGTAATTACCGGCGTACGTCGTTGCGGAAAATCTTCCCTTATGCGCACAATCATTCAAGAAATCGTTAGCTCGGGGCTCGACCCACTCAACGTCATTTATCTTGATCTTGACCTGCGTAAACACCGCGATATTAAAACCCCTGATCGCCTCGAAGAACTGATCGACAGCTACCCTACTGTGCCTGGTACGAAATACTTGTTTATTGATGAGATCCAGAACGTAACCGGGTTCGAGGAACTGCTTAACGGTTACCGGACCGAGGATGAATGGTCGATTTTTATCACTGGGTCGAACTCGTACCTGCTATCGGGAGAGCTAGTTACTAAACTGACCGGACGCTATCTCGAGTTTGATATGTATACCCTGGATTTTGCGGAATATTTAGGGATGAAAGAAATGCTTGGTAAGCCAATCGATCCTAATCGCGATGCCGAGTTCGCAAATTACGTACGTGAGGGTGGGTTCCCAAAGGCGATTGAATACGACTCGCCCGAAGATAAACAAACTTACCTGCGAGGCGTTATCGAGGAAATACTTGAAAAGGATGTAACCCGGCGTGTTCAGGTTCGCAATGTGTCGGTTTTCAAAACGGTTCGTGACTATTTGATCAATAACTTCGGAGCTACCGTGAGCGTCACGAATCTGCTGAACTACTTCAATAATGTTCAAGGAATTCCAATTAAACGCGAAACGCTTAACCGTTACATCGATATTCTGGTTGACGCCAAGATTTTGTACCGGTGCCAGCGTTTCGACATGAAGTCGCGCAAGTCTCTGACCCGTGAAGAGAAATACTATATTGCGGATTTGGGTTTCTATTTCGCGCTTAATACGGACAACCGGATTAATTACGGTCCGGTGTTGGAAAACCTCGTGTATTTCTATGCGCGCGGGCTTGGCTATCAGGTGTCGGTTGGCCGAATTGGCGCGCTCGAATGCGATTTTATCATGCGAGCGGGCGCGGACAATTATGCCTACGTACAGGTTGCGATGAGCATCACGCAGGAGGGTACCGAAAATCGCGAATACGCTCCACTTGAACAGATTGCGGATGGCTACCCGAAGTTCTTGCTGACGATGGACCGGTTGCTGCAATCCCGTAGCGGAATCAGACATGAGAATATCGTGGATTTTATTGCTGAGGGCAGGGACTTTCTGTAGGCGGAGAGCTCAAGAAGTGTCATCCTTAAAGTGACAGGACAGCTGGGAAAAGACGGTGCGGGCTTACCCTAGTCTTGTACCCATTTTTCTGCTTCATTTTCTGCGTCTTCAGCTTCCCGAGCCCGTCCGAGTTTCTGTAGCAAACGAGAATACAGGAGCAATGAATTTCCAAGCCTACCGCCGTATGCTTGTGGCATTTCCGCGGCCAACCGCCGATACAACCCAACGGCTTCCTCGATCGGAGCTAATGCCTCCACGTGCCGCCCCACCGCACCCACTTGAATCGAATAGTTATGCAACGACGCTGCTAGGTCAGGCTCATACGCAGCCGGATTCGCCTCCGCCAACCGCCGATACAACCCAACGGCTTCCTCGATCGCAGCTAATGCCTCCACGCGCCGCCCCACCGCATCCAACCGGTTCGAATAGTTATTCAACGCGCGTGCTAGGTCAGGCTCATACGCAGCCGGATTCGCTTCCGCCAACCGCCGTCGTATCCGAACGGCTTCCTCGATCGGAGCTAATGCCTCCACGCGCCGCCCCACCG
>JAAYWS010000086.1 GCA_012516575.1 Actinomycetaceae bacterium | reverse complement strand
ATCTGCGGATAGTTCGATTTTCCCTAATTTGGGGAGCTAAAAACGGACTTCCGGAAGCTGGAAGTGGGGTTTAGGGAGCTGAAAACGAACTTTGGGAAGCTGAAAGTAGGACTCTGGGCCCATTTGTGCTCGCAAAACCTTAATTTTAGATGCGAAGAGCCGCTTATGCTCCTGATTACCGCATTTTCACACGTACCATCGCGCCGGCAGGGATCGGCTCCGGGCATGGGATCGAGAAGATCCGAGAGTTATGGTTGATCTCAGCCACCGGGTTTCCTTCATCGTCCAAAATTCCGTCGGCGGGCGCTATCAGCACCACCGGCTCATGATTCGGAAAGAGGAACTCTACATGCGCTCCAGGCGCGATTTTGTTTTTCGCAAGCAAATAAACGCGCCCGGCTTCGGAGTCGTACCCGGTCGCAACCCCAACCCAACGCCACTCATTAATCGAGCCTCCTGACTGAATATGCTCCGACGCCGGGTTTTCCGGGTAGTAAAAACCGGTGGAGTATTCGCGGTGTGCGACCTTATACGGTTCCTGTTTGAGCCATTCGGGCAGGACGACGCGGGGTTGGGTCGCGCCCACATCCGCCAGATTTTCGCGGGGTTGGGTCACGCCCACATCCGCCAGATTTTCGCGGGGTTGGATCGCGCCCACATCCGCCAGATTTTCGCGCTGGGCCGTCACTGGATCAATAAAAGGCTTGAGCTGGGTTCCGTTTGCGTCTTCAAAACCGCGCTGGATCATGTACTCGTTGACTGCGGTTTTATAGGCGTTCGCCACGGTTGCCACGTAAAACGCGGATTTGGCCCGGCCTTCGATTTTCAAGCTGGTGACGCCGGCGTCGATAATCTCATCAACATGCTCAAGGGTATTCATATCTTGGGAGTTGAACAGGAAGGTACCTTCGTCGGTGACTTCAACCGGGAAGAATTGGCCGGGACGTTTTTCTTCAACAACGTGATACTTCCAGCGGCAGGATTGGGCGCAATCACCGTGGTTGGCGTCGCGTCCGGTGGTGTGCTGGGAGATCAGGCAACGCCCGGAGAATGCCATACACATCGCACCGTGCACAAAGGCTTCGATTTCGACGTGTTGTGGAACGTTGGCGCGGATTTGGCGGATCGCTGCAAGGTCCAGTTCGCGAGCAAGGACGACGCGGGAGGCGCCCAGTTCGACGAAGGCGTTCGCAGCTTGATAGTTGGTGATGCCCGCTTGGGTGGAAATATGAATTTCGGTATCGGGGGCAACTTTCCGGGCGGACATGAGCACGCCAATATCGGAAACTATTAGTGCATCAACGCCGATTTCATTGAGCGTTGCCATGTAGTTATTGAGCGAATCGACTTCGTCAGAGGTAGGTAAAACGTTAACGGTGACGAACACCCGGGCACCGCGAGCGCGAGCGTAGGCAAGGCCTGCGTCGATGTCGTCGAGCGTAAAGTTTTTCGCGTTTGCGCGCATGCCGAATTCTCGCCCGCCGAGGTAGACGGCGTCGGCACCAAAATCGATCGCGGTTTTAAGGGTGTCAAGCTTGCCTGCCGGGGCTAAAACTTCGGGGGCTTTACGGCGTATTACCTGTGGAAAGTCAATATTCACGCCTTGATCGTAGTATGCGCGGCGGGGGTGAGCCTAGTGGGCAGATCGGTTTCACACTGTAACGACGCCGGCAACGCGCAATTCGTGTGAACTACCGCCGGGGTTTAGTGCGCCGGGTGGGAGTGGCAGTTGTGGGGTCTTCTGGCCAGGGATGTTTCGGGTAACGCCCGCGCATATCCGCCCGCACCTGCGCATACGGACCAGCCCAAAAGGAGGCTAAATCTGCGGTACGAGCAAGTGGACGCTGTGCCGGAGAGAGCAACTCCAACACAATCGGCACCCCGGCCAATTCCGGCGTGCGCGTCCACCCGAAAGCTTCCTGTAATTTCATGCGGGCAACCGGTTGTCCGCCGGAATAGTCCACTGCCGCGCTCCCCAACGGGGTCTTAATCCGCTCGGGCGCTAACTCGTCTAACTGCGCCGCTTCCGGCCAAGGTAGTAACAGCCGCAGACCGGCCAGCACGTCAATCCGTGTCGAAGTGAACTGGTCACCCAACCATTCATCAACGCGCTCTAACAAGGCCGCATCAGACACATCCGGCCACGGCTGGCCCACTGCGTGATGCAAAAATGCGAGGCGCTCGCGCAATGCCACTGCCGCGCGCGTCCAGTCCAACGCCACCACACCATTCTTCACTAAATGCGTCCGCCACGCTTGCCCAGCCAACTCTGGGGTAATTTTCTTTACTGGTTGTGCAGAAATTTCGATCGCGCCCAGCCGTGTTATTTTTCGTCCCCGAATTTTTCCATCGACGACGTCGAGCTCGTACGTTTCGTTTAATAAATGGTTGCCGAGTTCTTGAGCGAGTTGCGCATCCAATGGGACTGCCGCATAGATCATGGCATCGGCCCGGCCTTGTGCCCGCCCCAAATCCGCAATCGCCAGCCATTCTTCCCCACTTAGCGGGGAATGTTCGGGCAAAATCGCGCCGGTTCCGTTCGCAAGCAAATAGCCGCCGCCGCGTTTGCGTGCGATCCATTGTGGATAGGCGAGGGCGACAACGACGGCGATCGCGTCGTCAAAAGAATAGTGCCTATCAACACCGCCTGCCCGGTCGCTAGCGGTAGTATCTGTGCTTTGCTCCGCACGGTGGACGATTTTTCGTAGCCGGGTTGCTTCCCGTTTCCATTCGCCACTGCCCTGCCGCCGTCCAGCCCGAAGCCCACTTGCCAGATCTGCTCCGCGTACGCGTTGCCCACTGGAAATGAGTGCCACAACGTCGGCCGCCATATCGGCACCCACAAAAGGCGCCGCTGATAGTAGTGCCCGCCCATGCGGAGCATTCACCGGCAATTCCGCTACTTTCCGGCCCAGCTCGGTAATCTCGCCGCTCGCATCCGTCAGACCCAGCGCGGCCAGAGTCGACATCGCCGCATCGCGCGCAGCTACTGGCGGTTCATCCAATAACCGCAGGCCTTCCATGCCGGGCGCACCCCACGCTCCGGCTTGTAACATTGCGTCACTCAGATCCGCGATTTTAATGTCGGGCTCGCCGTATTCGACTGCTCGGGCCGCCGATAAACACCGGTACGCCACACCCGGTGCCTCCCGCCCGGCACGCCCGGCACGTTGTGTTAACGAGGCGCGATCTGCATGGACGGTAACCAAACCACCAATGCCGGAGTTCGGATCAAAACGCGGCACCCGAGCCAACCCTAAATCCACAACAACACGCACACCGGGCACGGTCAATGAAGATTCTGCCAGGGAGGTCGAAATAATAATCCGGTCTTCTCCGCCCGCGAGCGCCCGATCTTGTTCCGCGGCACTTAACTGGCCGTGCAGGGGATACACCGGACAGTCCATCCCGCCCAGTCGCGCCTGCAACTCTTGAATTTCGCGCACGCCGGGGGCAAACACCAGTATTGACCCGGCATGCTTCTCCCGCGCCCGACGCACCACACCCGCCGCATGATCAAGAAAATCTCGATCCACCACAATCGCGCCAGATCGCGTCGCACTCAGTGCCGCCGGACCGACGTCGTCGTAAATCCCAACCTCATGAAGCGCGCCCGGCACGTCAATAATCTGGGCGTCCAATAACGTGGCTGTCCGTTCTAAATCCACGGTGGCGGACATGGCAATCACGCGCAGGTCTGGGCGTAGCGCGTCTTGAATATCGAGGATGAAGGCCGTGGCCAAGTCCGTATCAAGGTCACGTTCGTGAATTTCATCGATAATTACCGCGCCGACGCCGGGCAGTTCCGGATCGGATTGCAACATGCGTAGCAACACGCCCGGGGTAATAAATTCGATTGCGCTACCGGGCTGAGTCTGCCCACGGACCCGGTATCCCACCAGGTCACCCACCTGTTGCCCGAGCAGGAAAGCGATTCGGCTGGCCGCTGCCCGAGCGGCAACCCGGCGCGGTTGGACAACGATCACTTTGGTTGGCGGTGACGTTGTAGCGCAGCGTGCGGTGTTGTTGGATTCACCGGCAAGCCGAGCGGCGAGCACAACCGGCACCAACGTCGTCTTTCCCGATCCGGGCGGCGCGGCGATCACCACGTTTTCCCGTGCATTGGCAATATCCGCAAGCGCGGCCGCCACCGGAAGGTCCGGAGGTTTGGCGAGTAAGGACTGAATTGGGTTCACGGTTTATTGCGCCGGTTGATCTTTCGCTAGGGCCGTTACTGCGGTAAGAACCGAGCTTTGAACGCGTTCAAGCGCGACGCCGTCGTCCAAAGCCCGTAAACCAGCATCCAGTAATGCCCGCGTCAGACGCGCGTTCATGTCCGCGTTCACCGGAGTGATTTCGTACCACAGGGCGGCGATTTTCATGGCAAGGCGGCGATGGAAATCGAGGACGACGGGCGGGCGGATTTCTTCCACTTCGGATGTGGCATGTTTCGGATGCCCGCTCGGACCGCCAGCCTTACTACGTGTCGAACGCAAAACGTCAATCAGCCACTGATGTCCGGTTTCCGCTCCCATCTGTAAACTAACCACAACCAAATCAATCAGTTTCGCGTAGGGTTCGACTTCTTGGGCCATGGCCGCTTCGGCTCGTTGCTGCCAACGCGGCAGATAGCGTTCTAGGACGAGCATGGGCAGATCATCAATCGAATCTACGTACCGGTAAATCGAATTGCGTGCAATCCCAGCGCGCGTGGCAACCGCCCCGGCAGTCAAGGATCCTGGGCCGTTTGTGCGCAGAATGTCTTCAGCGGCGTCGATCAACCGCTCAAACATAACATCACGGTGACGGCGTGCCGCCGGAGCTGGGGTTTTAGGCATCCGTATCTACCTTTTCCTGCTCGCTGTTATGCTCAGTTGCCAGTTTGGCTTCCAGCTTAGCCAGTTCAGCTTCTTCACGCTCAGCTCGCTTCGACGCCCGCCGCTCCTGCGTTCCTTCAATAAAACGGTACAGGACCGGCAACAACACGAGCGTCAACAACGTCGACGATACCAAACCGCCGATCACCGCAACCGCCAACGGCTGGGAAATAAAACCGGAGTTCGCACTGAAGCCAAGCGCCATCGGCGTCATCGCCGCAATCGTGGCCAAGGCCGTCATCACGATTGGACGCAAACGACGCATCGCACCGTCGCGAATCGCATCCGCCAACGCATATCCCTGTTCGCGATACTGGTTCATCAAATCGATAAGCACCACCGCATTCGTCACCACAATGCCGGTGAGCATCAGCAAACCGACCATGGCAGACAGGTCTAACGCCGTGCCGGTAACCAGCAGGGCCACGAAGGAACCGATGGCGGCAAACGGGATCGCAACCAGTAGCAGGCCGGGTTGAATCAGCGACTTGAAAATCCATACCAGCGTGACATAGATCAGCAAGATCGCGGCGGCAATCGCGAGGAGCAACTTGTTGAAGGAGTCGGTCAGCTGCTGGGCCGCGCCGCCCATCGTAGTCACCGCACCGTCGGGCAGGTTAGCGTCTGCTACCGCTTCCTCCACCGCGCTTGAGGCCGCACCTAAATCTCCCGTCCCGACCGGGGTCACCGAGATCGTTGCGGTTTGCTGCGAATTCTTGGTGACGATCGTCGGGATGGACATGACTTCTTCGATGCTTGCGAAGTTTTCGAGCGGCTGTCCGACTACCTGAAGCTGACGCAGGTCTTCCACGGAGGCAACCGGTTCGTCAATCGACAAGTAAATCTTGGTGTCGACGTTTTCGATGGTGATTTGGCCGATTTCAGGTTCGACCATTTGTGCGGCGATCATGCCGACAATATCGTTTTCGGTTAGCCCAGATGCCGAGGCCGCATCCCGGTCTACCGTTACTTGGATTGCCGGGGTGAGGGCTTCGAGATTGTTTTCCACCCGGTCTGCCACGTCGAGTTCAGCCAGATCGGCTGTTAAAACATCGGTGGCTTCTGCCAGCACATCGGGGTTCGGAGCGGTGATGTCAACGTCAATCGTGTCTCCGCCCAACATGCTCATACTGCCGGATTTAATCGATTCATCCCCGGACGCCTCCTGCGCGGCGGCCACAATATCCTCGGTGAGCTGTTCAATATCGGCTTCCACATCAACCGACACCATATAGCTCAGACCGCCGGCGCCGCCGCCCATCATCGGGCTCGCGCCCACGATAGTCGCCACCGAATCCACGCCGTCCACGCCTAACATTGCGTCTTCGGTGATCGCGGCTTGTTCAACTTGTGCTTCCACTGTGGAGCCCGGACGCACGTCTTGGGTCACGAATACCATGCCTTGATTCGCTGACCCGAGCAGGTTGATCTTCAGTTGTGGGAAGAGAGCGACGGTTCCAGCGAGGATTGCGAGCGCGACGACGACGGTGAGTATCGGATGTTTTTGCGTAATATTAAACGCTGGGCGGTAGGCACGGGTAAGCCAGTAGCGCTCTTCTTTTTCACGGGCAGTGGCAGCATATTCTTCAGATTTGCCGTGTCGGGCAGCGAGGCGGGCTTCTTTCGAAGGCTTGAGGAACCAGTACGCCAAAACCGGCACAATCGTGAGCGCGACGAATAACGACGCTGCCATAGCGATCACAACAGTAAAGGCGAATGGTTTGAACAGCTCGCCTACCAGCCCGGAAACTAGGCCGATCGGGACGAAAACAATAAAGGACACGATGGTCGATGCGGTAACAGCGGAGGCAACTTCCTTCACGCCGTCGATAATCGCAGCGCGTTTTTCCTTGCCGTATTCGAGGTGGCGTTTAATGTTTTCGATGACCACAATCGAGTCGTCCACCACCCGGCCGATGGTGAGGGTCAGTGCGGCCAGCGTGAGCATATTCAGTGTGTAGCCCGAGAGTAGCATGCCGATAAAGCCGACGAGGAGCGACAGCGGGATGGACACTGCGGTAACCAGCGTGGAACGGATTGAGGTAAGGAAAATAAGGATAACGATGACGGCGAAAAGCAGGCCGAATGCGCCTTCTTTTGCGAGCGCCGCAATCGAATCGGTGATATAAGGTGCTTGTTCAAAAAGCATTGTGAACTGGGTGTTGCCGCCGATAATCGGACCGATTTCGTCGAGGACCTTGTTAACTTCTGCCGAGGTTTCTACAAGGTTGGCCGAGGCTGTGGGGAAAAGAATCAACGCCACCGATGGTTGGCCATCGAGGCGGCCAACCATAGAGTTGTCACCTTCAGCAAATTCGACAGTGGCGATGTCGGACAGCGGATAAACCGTTGCTGGGCCGGGAACCGTAGTGCCATCGGGCAGTTCAATGTCTTCTTGGGAAGCGACCACCGGCATTTCGCGAAGTTCTTCAATGGACGCAATTGGTTTTCCGACGGTGACGTCGAGGGCATTATCGCCTTCCAGTAGGGTGCCTACCGGTACCGTGAGTCCGTTATCTTCAAGGGCCTCTTGGATAGCCGTGGTGGGGATGCCCAGTTCAGCAATTTTCTCTTGGTCGAGGGTGAGGCGAATTATTTGTTCGGGGGCGCCAAGCAGTTCAATATTCGCAATTCCGTGGACTTTTTCTAATGCCGGGATCAGCGTATTGCGAATCCGATCTGCAGTTTCGGTGGCCGAACCATCAGAGGTCACTGCAATATATGACAGCGGAATGGAGGAAGTGCCACCGGAAATAACTTGTGTTTCGGTGTTATCCGGGAAATTGGTGGAGCTACGAGAAACCGCTTGCTCCACTTTATTGGTTACTCGGGCTAAATCTGTGCCGTATTCGAGTTCGACCGTGATCATCGCAAAAGAGGATGAAGAGGAGGTAGTAGTGCTGGTAACTTCCTCAATTGTTTGCAGTTGGGTTTCAATCGGAACAGAAATACGCTCATTAATCTGTTCCGAGGTAGCACCCGGGCTAATAGCGATGACGTTCACCGCGGGGAGTTCAACCGAGGGGATAAGCTCCTGTTTGAGCGTTGACATGGAGAAAACGCCAAGGACTGCGATCACGATCGATAGTAAGGCCACAAATGCGCGGTTCTTCAATGAACCGATAGCTAGCTGATGCATACACAACCAATTTCTATAGCCGGATTTATTCCGTAAGTAATCCCGGGTTATCCGCTTTTACCGTGGGCGAATTGCCGGTTAGTAGTATGTCGTTCAGCCTACCACCGGGACCTGTTGAAGTTTTGGCTGATGCGATGCCGGGTTATCTGTGGTGGCGGGTTATCTGTGGTGGCGGGCGAGTGTGATACCCCCGATGGTCAGGATAAGGCTTAGCAGGGCGAACCAGATAATATTATGGTCAACACCCGTACTCGACAACACACTCGGACTAGGACTAGTCGGCGTGCTCGACGCGGCCGCTAGTGCAGCCTTCACTTCAATAGCCACCTCAACCGTTGTTGACGTGCCATCCGGGTATGTAACCTTCACACCCGCTGT
>JAAYWS010000085.1 GCA_012516575.1 Actinomycetaceae bacterium | reverse complement strand
TAATCGACTTGCAAAACGACGTCGTACCCGTAGAAACATCGAGACTACATATCTGGGAGCTAGTCGATGCATAAGCATTGCCCGCGTTATCAAAAGCAATACCGTTATACTGTCCGGAGCCCATGTGTCCAACGTATGTTGCAGTAGGAGGATTGGCCGTAGAAGCAGCCGCCAACTGCTCGGCACTCAAGCTGTAAAGGTAGCCGTTCGATCCCGTTGATCCGATAATAAAAAGCGTGCCATTACCGTCAAAAGCGATATCTCCTGAGCCAAGGCTTCCCATATTGGATGAGCTATTGGATCGACCGACCGTGCCTCGCGATTCCCAAGTAGTGGGCGCAGCACTCGGATCCATTCGATAAAGAACCCCGCCTGAAGAAACAGTCCACAAAATACCATCCGCGTCCGCTGCCAAGCGAACTGTTGAAATATCACTATAGTAGGTGTCGCTGGGATTAAGCAGTGTGCTCTCATCATCCTGAATGTCGTACCGGTAAACCCAAGCCGCCTCGCTCGATGTATACTGCCGCGGACTAAAATAGATGTAGCGCGGATTATTCGGATCAACTGCCATCGCTGCGCTACCCCGCAGATTATTATAGCCAGTTTGTTGAGCAATATTCGCTACCGGACTAACGTTGCCGGTTGACGTATCAATAGTACCGATCGCTCCCGGATAAGTGGCGCTGTGGTTACTCGAGTACCAGATATCATCACAGGTAAAACCACTGGGAGGAGCGTCTCGGGTAACCAGCTCGGTGGCAGTAGCAGTAGATAAACCTTCCCAGGTCCACCAAGAATACTTATCACCCATCTCCAAAGTCACAGTATTCGTAGTGGTCTGTGTGATTCGTTGAGTACACGTATAAACAGCTGTGCCCCTAGCCGGGATGTAGTTTATCCTACGGAAAAGCCAGCCGTTCCATTCGCTCTCCACACCACTGACCATTTGGAGATTCGGACATTTATCGTCCGAAAACTCGCGGAAATACTGTTTGCCATACGTGTTATTTACAATCGTGTAGGTGTACGTAATATCGCCACCACCCCACGGGACAGTGGACGCACTGGCTTGTTTAGTGAGCGTAAAATCGCCGTCATCACTGTTATGAGTATCGGCTTGCGCATACGTGGGTGCGGCAATATCGGTGGAGACCATGATAACGCCAGCGAGCGCCAAAGCTGTAACGGTCCATGCCGCAACTATCTTCTTTATTTTTCCGCGCAAAGAAAATCGATGGGGTGCGTGCATGAGTACCACCTTTACTTTTCAGTAAATTCTGCTTTTTCAGTAATTAATTTATTTGGTGCATAATCACACCAACGCTTCCCATCGCTACAGGTTAGGCTACCTGATACATCACATACATTTCAAAGCATTCGAAAAAAATTCATCAATACTTTAAGAATTTGCCCGCTTTGTCTGATGCCTCCGCTATTCAGAACCGGTGCTTTCAATCGTTTCGTCACTAGACTCCACCTGAGCTATACGTGCCAGTCGGTACCCGTCCCGCCACACGTATACCCCAATTCCGATCACGATGACTGCAATGATAACCGTCCACCAGGGAAAATGCGGAAGCTGTGGAGTTGCGAGCGCCGCCGCTTCGGTTGCCTCGGGCGTTGGGTAAATTCGTTCGGCGGTGACGAGAATTCGGTGAGTGTTGATTCCGAGTGGAGTGCAGGTAACTAGTGTCATCAGATCGCGATCTGGATCCGGGAGAATCTGTTGGGTATCTTCCGGGTTGATGACCTTAATTTCGAAAACTTGATAGGCATACACTTCGTCCAAAACGGTGACGCTGAAGATGTCACCTACCTCGGCTTTGTCGAGGTTGTTAAAAAGTGTGGATTCAGGCAGTCCGCGATGAGCCGTAAGTACGGAACGGGTGCCTTTCCTTCCAACTGGTAGGGACGTACCTTCTAAGTGTCCGACGCCGGTCAGGAGAATATCGTCGGAGGTACCGTGGTATATCGGTAGATCAATTCCAAGGTCCTCGTATAACAGCCTGCCCATGAAGCCCGAGCCGGTTTCGTTAAGGAGTTCATTGTAGCCCATTGCTCCGGGCGCGAGGCTTCCGCTTCCGAGCGCAATGTTTGCGTTTGCTTCATAGATTGCACCCGAGGAAAGTGCTTCGTTGTACTCATGAGCGGCCGCCAGCTCTTCTCTGATGGCTTCTTCCTGATCTGTGTTTTCGTGGAAAATGACCAGTTCACTGTCGATTACTTTCGACTGCGCCAACTGAGAAAACCATGACGCCACATGCGGGTATAGGAAAATTCCGGCTCCGATAATCATGACCAAGCCTGCCCCAAGTGTCATCCAAGGCACTTTCCATCGTGGCGTTTTAGATGATTTTTTATCTTCTGCGCTCACTCGTTATTCCTTCTATACAAGAGTTGGCGGCGGGTAATCCCGCCGCCAACTCAGTTTAGTTTGAGCACGTTGCTAGCATCCGTTAGCGAGCCTGCTGCTTACGACGCGAAACAGCAACTACACCAGCGCCAACACCGAACAGGCCAAGGCCAAGAACCGTGAGGAGCAGGGTGCCCTGAGCACCGGTCAATGGCAGATTCGGAACGTCACGCTCAACGTTTAGTACGTCGATCGAGTTTACATTCACAGTACCCGCCTTAATAGTGACGGTCTGAGGAGCCGTGCTTGCGGTGTAACCTGCAGGCGCCTCGGTTTCGTACAGGCAGTAGTTACGGGTCGGATTGTCCAGTTCACCGTTCGGGCTGTTGGCAATAAACAGACCCAAAGGCGTTACCTTATCGGTACCCCACTCAACAACACCGTTCGCATTCGAGGTTCCAGTTGCAACGGGATTCGCTGGCGCATCAGCAGGACACGTGCCATTAGCGTCTGGCAGTCCAACCGAGAACTTTGCGTTAGCAAGCGGCGCGTTTTGTCCATCAACCTTGTTCACAACGAGCTGGCCCCAGTAGGTGTACGGGGTGGTTGTGCCTGGAAGTGGAGTGTCGTTGAACTGGGAGCCATAACCTGGCTTACCCGGCTCTTCTTGGTAAGGCGCGTTATTGATAGCGCCCGTCGAAGTGACCATGTTTACCGTGGTGTCGAAAGTAACCGAAAGGGTCTCGCCTCCCACAAGCTGTCCGAGACCGGTAGGATTGGTCAGCTCCCAGGTAACAGTGGTGGTGCCTGCTTCGGTTCCAGCAGCGGTCGAAACCGTGTAATCTACGTTTTCTGTGAGTGTTACGCCGCCAAGCGTCACTACGCTGGAGTCAGCTACGTAGCTGAGCTCGGCGTCCTTGAACGTATCAAAGATCTTGGCCGACGTGTAGGTGTCTCCAGCCTTCAGAGTTGGAACTACCTGATCGATGGTCCACGTTACTGTGTCGCCTACCTGCAGGTTGCCGTCTGCAATCTGCTGGTCATCGGTGTTAATCGTCTTTTTCGGGCCCTCAGCTTCAAGATTCTTCGGGTAAACATTTACCGTGTATAGCCATGCCTGAGCACCTGTAACCGTACCGTAATCCGGGTTAGGCATTGGGATGGAGACGTAGAACGGCGCGGTCTTGGAAATAACGTTCGCCGGAGCAGCAGTTTCCTTGACGTAATAGAAACCGAGAGGCAGGTTCGAAACCGTAGTGACGCCTTGTGCATCAGTTGCAGCCGTCGCAGTTCCAGCAACAGGGTCTACAACACACAGTTCGCCCTCTGCGGTGCCTTCTGGCTTATCTGCCGGAGCGACGAGGCTGTTATTGATATTCTCCCAGTCTGCAACCTGTGAGGTATCGAGCGCTACACAGGTTCCACCGGTCATAACGCCTACCTGCCAGTAGGTGAAGGTAACGCCTGCGAGCGGTTCGCCCGTAGGATTATCAATTACGGTGCCGTCTCCGGCTGCACCTTCAGCGCCAACGCGCTTGTTAATAATCAGCGTACCGGTCGTAGGATGGCCTGGCTGATCCGGACCCGGACCATCCTGGGCAAGTGCGCTCGGCGCTGCGGCAAACATGCCGAGCGTGAGCAGCGAGGCAGCACCAACACCGGCCACTGCCTTCTTTACTTTTTTAGTGATAGACATTGATGTCTGTCCTTCCTTTTGAAATATTTTGTCTGCGACGTCGCATGCTTGTGCTTGCTGGGTTAGCGGCTAAAGCATGTCTCGCGTAAGAGGTTCCGAGATTCGCAAGAACGCACCTCGGTGAGTTCTACGATTACAGTGCCTCCTTCCGCGTGATCTGCCTACGATTTAAAGCCACCCAGCCTAAACCGAGAGCAGCTACGATGCCTCCAAGAATTGTGTAAAAGTCACGTGAGATTCCACCGGTCAACGGGAGGTTTGGCGGCACGATCTTAGCGTTAGGGAAGTTGCCGAGATCGACGTCGAATTCCGCAGTGCCAGTGGCAGGATCTGGTCCAAGTACCGCACTCCAGTCAGTAACATCGCGCACATAACCAGCCGGTGCTTTCAGCTCCGTAAGCGTGTAGTTGCCCCACATCAAATTATCGACCGTAAAGGTGCCATTGTTCTCGAATGTCGCACCGATGGTTGTACCTTCCGGATATGAAGGTCCGGTAAGCGTCCATTCGGAGCCGACCAAGGTCTGCGCGGTGTTATCTGCATCAACCTTTGCCCACGTCAAGCTAGCTGGCAACGTTGAATTTGTGAACGTACATACCACATCTTGCCCGTACGCAAGTTCGAGCTGATCACCAGTACCAAGATCCAGTGGCTGTGAGGGAGTAGCCGAAGCGATGTCTAGGCATTCGAGCGAATCCATTACGTAGCCTGTTTGCTTGTACTGATTCTCGGCGTCAAGCTGTTCTGCAAGAGTGTACGTGCCGGCGGGTAGGACCCGGTTAGTGATTGTCGATTCGTCTGTCTTTCCGATGATGTCGCTCGGGAAGCCTTCACCACCAGTCGCACTCAACGTCCACTGATTGACGTTTGCATCGGGATCGTACACTGGATCAGCAATCTTCTTCACCAATGTAAGTAGTGCTTGGCGCCCTTCCACGGTCCACGTATCCGTGTTCTGCAACGGAGTATTTGATTTCGTGGACGTGGCGTTCACGGTTGCCGTGTTCGTCGTATCTTCAGCGGTGCTGACTGTTTGTGTACATTCAAACTCCCAGATTTCGTCCGGGTCAAGAAGCCCGTCATAATTCCGGTCTCCAACGTTATAGGATGCGCCGCCCTCGGTAGTTTCGATGGGCACCACATTGGTACAGCGATCATCGGTAACGACGACGTTGGAAAGCGGTTCGTTACCTAAGCGAGCCTCAGCGCCTGGCTTTGGACCTTCCACGAGCAATCCGTTTTCATCGCGTTCGGCGGCCATTCCCTTGGGCTGGTTCGGATCTGTGGATACGTAGTATACGTAACGGACAGTATCGTCTCCTGGTGTTGCAAGAGTCTTGGGATCTCCTGTATCCGGATCGAGGCCCTTCTTATCGATTCCAACCGCTGGGTGGTAAATCGGAACACAGGTTGGGTCAGTAGGGTTCGGCAACCTCGGATCGTCGGTTAAGATTCCGCCGGCCTGTGGATTACCCGTGAAATCCACTGTTCCAGAATTACAGACCTCGGTTTGTCCAGCAACTGGTTTGACCTGGAAGGTGATAGTCACCGTTTCACCGGCCGCGACCGTTCCAACATGCCTCGCAGACGGGGACTTTACCAGCGCCGCCGTACCATTGAAAGGCGCGGTACCATTCACGTCAGCCCAGGTAGCGCCGTTCATCTTCGTCGACCCCTGAACGTACGTCATATATTGACCGGTGAGGTCATCTCGGAACGTAACACCAGTCGCTTCCAGATTTCCGGTGTTCTCGATCTTGACCGTGTAGGTAATTGTTCCGTTTGGAAGAACACCATCACTGGGCTCAGCTTCCTTAGTAATGTTGAGCACTGGTTTCGGCAGTGCACACGAGCCTAAGTCCTCGACGTATTCAGTAAGGTACGTGATGCGGGTCGCCTCTCCGGTCGTCTTGTTAACTTCGAACAAACCGGCAACATCATTATCATCCGTAGCATATAACTTCCCATCCGGACCGAAGGCAATGCCATTGAACTCGCCATTGCCCATATCGCCAACCATAGTTGCGTTGATAGGTTGCCCACCAGTAAGTTCTTCTTTCGAAATTGTGTATAGATAAGCAGTGCCACCGTTGTCCGATCCGATGATCCACATATTGCCTAAACCATCGAAAGCGAGATCTCCGGAGTAAAGTTTTACACCTGACCCGCCAGTATTGAAGGTTCTCAGCGTGTTATCACCTGGGAGGTTCCCGAGGGTAATCTGCCCCAACTTAGTCCACGACGTACCGTCGAGTCGGTACAAGTCGCCCTTGTAGTCAACCAGCCAAGCCTTACCATCCGCCGAGAATCCAAGTCGCACCACTGCGTGGACGGTACCTTGGGAAGCAGCGAAAGTATTGGTCCCTGTCTGGGCATCGTAGACGTAAGTGCCACCATAGTTCCAATAGGAAGAATCCCTCGGGAAATAATAAATCTTGTTAGGATCGAGAGGATCGACAGCAACTGCCGCAGAACCCACCATGGTCGTATTAGGGGATGAACTACCATTTCTAACATCGACAGCAGTGGTTTTAAAATTAATTGTAAACCGGTTCGTCAACGCATAGCCCGAAGTCAAATCTATTGTGCCAAGATGACCGTATGAGATTCCGGAGCCCTTACCTGACGAATACCACAACGCGTCACAGGTGTAACCGGTACCAGTTTGCATCGTTACCGGCTCAGTAGCGGAAGCTATCGAGCGGCGATTGTAGTAGTTCCCGTAGTAATCATAGAAAGTCGCAGTGAATGTATTATTAGTTGCCTGCGTAATATTAGTGGTACACGTCCACTCAGCAGTCTCACCCGCACGCAAGTAGTACTCTCTGGTCGAGGGGTAGTACTTAAGCTGGGAAGCCGCCGTAGGTTGCGCGTTGTTACACACATTGCTGTGGATCTTATCGAAGAACATCCAGTCCTGGCGGTAATCCGGATACGACGGGTAACTTGCCGGCTTCGTATTCGTCACCCGGTACGTGAAGGTAACATTACCTCCACCAAGAGGAACCGTCGTAGGATTTGCCACGACCTCTACACTGATCCAATTGTCCGGTGACGACCCAGTCGCCATTGCAGGATTTATCGGCAGAGCTTCGGCTTTCTGATCACCCACAGGCGCTAGTACGCCAGCTATCACTAGTGCCAGCAGAGTAGCAATAAGCACGCTAAACGCGGAAAGCTTCGAACTGTAACGTTTCGTGTGTTTCATGAAAGTAACCGATCATTTTCCGTTTGCGAAATACTTGTGTTCCGAGGACTTGCCCAGCGCATTAACACTACGTGTTCTCCCACGCAAATGAACACAGCTCACTAATTTGCGCTTCTCCACGACCGCCCCCATAACTCTTAGGCCAAATCGGCAGCTTTTCCGCCGATCCCCTAAAGACCACACCTTACAACGAAAGCGCCGCATCTTCATTGCTAGGGATCATCGAGACTTAAAAGCGTACCAACCCACCTAACTCTCACACGATAAGCGGGTAATGCCACAGGATGACATGCCCACCATCTACCTAGACCCAGAGTAGCATCCAGTGAGAAAAATCCACAACCCCTTAAATGTGATGCCCGTATCACGTACTAATTTACCGGATATAAATACGCTGGTCCAGACGTCGCGTAACACCGAAAGGACCCTGCCGTCCAAGACCAGCGTCGAAATTAAGAGTAAAGCCAGCACGGGCTTAACATAAGTTCAAGGGCCGCAGGAAATACATTAGTACTCCTGCGGCCCTTAACAAAAATCGACTCCGCTAAACCATTCCAGCCCTATCGGATATGTACCGATGTTCCATACGGAACATAGTCGTGTATCCATTTAGCTGCCTCAAGCGGCAGACGGATGCACCCATGCGAGACATGTCCCCCTAAGGTTCCATCCTTGACCTGATATGTCCCCTGATAATAAAGGATCGAATGGAAGTAGTACTGACCATAGAAGCGCGTGAAGTAATAAACAGAGTATCCAACACCGAATGTATAGCCCTTATCTAGAACAGAGAACGTCCCCTTAACCGTCGGCGTAGACGGCTTACCCACCGAACACGGGAAATCCCATAATGGCTGCCATGCGCTTGCTCGCCAGTAATAAACCGTACAAGAAGGCTTGGCAGTGTCTACCGTAATCATGTAATCCGTAGGCGAATACAGGGATTTTGCATAATTCCAGTCAGACTCAAAAGACGCTCGGTCGGACACCCAAAAGCCATTAGCCGAATCAAAATAGTTCCATGCTCCCGACAAATACTTCCAGCCGGTGGTCATCGCCCCGCCCTGCGTACTATCGAGGTAATACCAACGCCCATCGCTCACCCAGCCGGTTGTCATCGCACCGGACGACTTCATGTAATACCACTTCCCGGCGTCGTTCACCCACCCGGTTGCCATCGCACCAGAGGGCGTCAGGTAATACCATTTACCGTTTTGAGATATCCATCCAGTTACCATTACCCCAGCAGAATCTAGGTAATACCATGCACCGGCATACACCCAACCAGTTGTCTTCACCCCGGAAGATGCCATGTAATACCAGTCGCCTTCGTAGTTCACCCAGCCCTGCGCCATAGCACCTGATGAGTGCAGGTAATACCATATGCCGCCATCGTTAAGCCAACCGGTTTGCATAACGCCGTCGTTCGCGAAGTAATACCAGCGACCCCCGACGTACCTCCAGCCCGTCACTATCCCGTAGTCCGTGGAGTAGTACCATGCTCCGTCTTCGGCCTGATACCAGCCGTTAACAACATATCCCCACTTGTCAAAAGCGTAGTCCTTGCCATTAATCGTGACGATTGCCGAGGTTGGATATGTCCCGTCAGCATACTGATACCACCATTTGCCGGAGCTTCCCATCCATCCTTCGGGGAATACCGGCGGCAGTTCTGGATCCGGGTTCTCGGGCTGTTTCGAATTTTCCGAAGGCGAGTCTTCCTGCGCAGCAAGGGTCTGTTGCCCGGCAGATTGCTCGGGTCCAGAAGCACCAGTAGCCGGAGCACTGCCGACACCGGCATCCACCGTATCGCTGTGCGCAGTACCCTCATTATCCGCGGTTGTTGCACTAGCATTAACCGCCAGAGCTCCAAGCATGCCAAAAACCATCATAAAGACGGTTAACACCGCGACTACAACGCGGATCTTGGACTTACCCATAAACTCTCCTCGTGTTTGAATAGATCTTCAAAACTTACCCTATTGGCGCGTTAATTGCTCAAGAACGTCCCTTAACGGACGTAAGTGTTCACCCGGACTTTAATGAGGAGTAACTTGCCACTTGCTACTGAGACCTCAGCTACCTTTCCAGGGAGTACTTCATTGGAGATACCGTATTGGTATTCGCTGGTGATCTCAGCGTTGTCGAGTGGATATTTTGCGCCTCGGATGTTGACGCCGCTGGCATCACCAGTAACATTCAACAAGGAAAAGAACGCATAGCGCTCGGGAATAAATGCGGGCTTTTTGGCCACGATCTCCATTTCAGAATAGTCATCGACAATTGTTCCTGATTTTCCGACGGAATCTAGGTAGAGCAAGATCGAGACGTTTCCCAGAGTATGGTCCAGCCGTCCACCGACGACGCCGATGAGCAAGAAGTCATCAAACCCGCGCCGGATACCTTCTTTCACCGCAAAGACGGTGTCGGTATCGTCCTTTTCCCGCGGCAATACGATAGTTTCTACGTCAGGTAAGGCGGCGCCGCCTGTTTGGTTCGGAACGGGATAGGAATCGAAATCGCCAACGATCAGATCCGGGGTGAGATGTAGAGATTCGCGATGCGATAGTCCGCTATCGCAGTAAATAATGTAGTCAGTCGGTTGCAGGTACGCCTGGATCGTTGCGTAATCGTCAATTTCTGCACCACCAACGACGACGCAACGCACTTTTTCGCTCTTTTTCTGCACTTTTCCAGCCTACACAGAATATTGCTGGTCTGAAATTCAAGGAAATCGCCGCATCATGCTTCCACAGCAACGATGCGGCGATATTCACGAATCTCGGCGCATTCCCACGCGCCGCAACAAAAATACCGGCCACAATAAAAAGCGGGCGACGCCGTAGCGTCGCCCACTGCCCTATTATTCCCACTCAATGGTTCCCGGCGGCTTGGAAGTCACGTCCAAAACCACCCGGTTTACGTCATCGACTTCGTTAGTAATCCGGTTGGAGATCTTGGCAAGCAGATCGTAAGGCAACCGGGTCCAATCGGCGCTCATCGCATCTTCCGAACTGACCGGACGAAGCACAATCGGATGCCCATAAGTACGGCCATCCCCTTGCACACCAACCGAACGCACATCAGCCAACAACACCACCGGGCATTGCCAGATCTCCCGGTCCAACCCGGCAGCGCTCAATTCTTCGCGCACAATCGCATCGGCATCACGCAAAACGTCGAGGCGTTCCTTCGTAATATCACCAACGATACGAATACCCAGACCCGGCCCTGGGAAAGGCTGACGCCAAATAAGCTTCTCATCCAAACCCAGTTCCAAACCGATCGCACGCACCTCGTCCTTGAACAAGTCACGCAATGGCTCAACCAGTTCAAACTCGATATCGTCCGGCAAACCGCCCACATTATGGTGCGACTTAATATTCGCAGTACCGTCGCCGCCGCCAGATTCCACAACATCCGGGTACAGCGTGCCCTGCACCAAAAACGCGTAATCTACGCCTTCCTCGGCTTCCGCCAAGAGCTTGGCTTGTGCAGCCTCGAAAGTCCGGATGAATTCACGGCCAATAATCTTGCGCTTAGTCTCCGGGTCGCTCACGCCCGCGAGCGCTCCCAAGAACCGCTCTGATTCGTCAACGGCCATGATCTTCAGACCGATCGCACCCGCATAATCTTCAATAACCTGCTTGGCCTCGCCCTTGCGCAAAAGCCCGTGATCTACAAACACGGCCGTCAGCTGATCGCCGATTGCTCGGTGTACCAATGCGGCCGCCACCGAAGAATCCACGCCACCCGACAGTGCACAAATTGCATGCTTATCGCCAACCTGCGCCCGGATCTTAGCGATCTGATCCTCGATAACCGAGCTTGCACTCCAGTTCTTTTCCAAACCGGCACCATCACGCAAGAAGTTCTCAATAACTTCCTGACCATGTTCAGAATGCTTGACTTCCGGATGCCATTGCACACCGAACAGTTTCGCCTCAGCATTCTCAAAAGCGGCCACCGGAGCACCCAGCGTCGTTGCCGTCACCGTGAAACCTTCCGGAGCCTGCGTGACCGAATCGCTATGGCTCATCCACACGTTCTCAGTTTCGCGTGCCCCGACAATCTTGCCCGGCGTAACAACATTCGCAACAGTCGCACCGTTTTCCCGAGCGCCGGTTTGCTCCACCTTGCCGCCCAAAACCTGAGCCATCTGCTGGAAGCCGTAGCAAATACCGAAAACCGGCACACCAGCTTCCAAAAGAGCAAGGTCAAGCTGTGGGGCGCCGTCGTCGTACACCGACGCCGGTCCACCCGACAAAATAATCGCGGCCGGATCCTTAGCCAAAATTTTCTCAGCCGACCACGAATGCGGAACCAGCTCAGAATAGTAGCCCGCATCGCGCACGCGACGGGCAATCAGTTGTGCGTTTTGGGCGCCATTATCAACAACAAGAACAGGGCGAATTTCATTTGTACTCACCCTGCTAGTGTAACCAGATTTTCCGCAGCACAACCACCGCGTTCACGATACGCCCCGGGTAGCATCGAGCTCTAACGATGAACGGAAAACCCGGTCTTCCCCATCCACCGGGTCGACGAAAGACAACTCCTTGGCAAGCAGTTGCAACGGAAATTCCCGTTCATCCATCTCGTCGAACGTTAACAGACGCGGGTACAGCGGGTCGCCCACAATCGGCGACCCTAAATGCTCAAGCGTCACCCGTAACTGATGGGTTTTCCCGGTTAACGGAACCATCTCCCATAAGGCCAGCGCCCGCCCGGCGTCGTCCATCCGGTCCAAAATCCGCTCAATGCGCATATCCGTTATCGCATTGGGTTCACCGTCAACCACGTCGGTCCGTAAAGGGACCCGACCCCGCTCTAAACGCAACTCGACCCGGCGCCAATCTGTAAACCCTGCAACGACCGGCGCCACCGCCGCATACTTCTTCCCTACCGTCTGCTTGGCAAACATGTGCTGATACGCCCCACGCCACTGCGGCGCTTTAGTCAACATCACCAACCCGGCGGTTTCCATGTCGAGACGATGCGCGCTGACCAATTCATCGTTAGAAAACTGCCGCCGAGCGGCTACCGTCACAGTTTGCGCCACATGCGAACCGCGCGGAATAGTGGCCATTCCATGCGGTTTATCGACGACGACGAACCGTTCATTTTCGTATACCACCGGCAAGGTAATGGGCTGGTCCGGCTCATCAGGTACCGGACGGAAAACCCAAATCCGCTGACCTCCACGATAAAAATCATCCGCCGTCACCGGCACAGCGGCGTCGTAAAAGAAATCTCCGCGTTCGCATGCTGCGATACCTTCGTCCCCAAAACGGTAAGCAATCCACTGGCCCATCGTTGCCCACGGGCCCGGCTCAAGCATCATATCGGTGGCGTTAATTCCGCCGCGCATAGGCGGACGGACCGCGCGTTTATAACGTGCCCGCCGTACTGAACGCGGTGTACGCATCGTGCCGCTCCCTCTCTTTCTGTGAACGTTCTTGGATTCATCCGGCGCTTAACATCAAACCATGACAAAATAGCAATCGTTGGTCGAAGGATGGACTCCCAGTAAGGGCGCTCGGAGCCATCCATTCGGAAATGAAAGGACGCACCAGCGTGACTAAGAGTTTGTATTTAACAGCCGCCGAAGGAAATGTCGGCTCCGTAGCGATTGTACGCACGGTTATTGAAGAACTAAAGCAGCGGTACACCAACTTTGGTGTTTTCCGTGCTTTCACCAACGGCCCGATCGAGCATGATATTGCGTTCAAGGATGCGCTTGACGCCGCCGGGTTGCTTGACGAACTGGATATTGCTTGGGGTTCGACCCGCCAAGCCTTCGTTGCTGACGAAGAAGAATCGATGACGGAGCTGGTCAAACGGTACACGGATTACTCGCATGGCAAGGACGCCGTGCTGATTCTCGGCTTCCTCGACGGCGATCCCCTCACCCCGGGTATGCTCCCCCGCACCGGACGCGCGGCCGCAAACCTATCAACCACGGTTGCGCTCATGCTGTCGGGTGCGCTGCGTTCCGGGCGTGAGATTGAAGTTGCTACTCGGTTGTCTGCCGCAGAAATGGTGAAAGAGCACGCGCCGGTGTGCGTTGCTCTGGTATCGAGTGCGATGGAAGATCTCGAACTTTCCAAGCCGGAACGCTACATCACCTTTACTGATGGTGAAAAAACGTATCTCACGGATGAGGAGAAGGCCAAGCTTCAGGCTGCCATGGAAAAGGAGTCCGAGGTTGTCACGCCGCTGTCTTTCCAGGCGTCGTTGATTTCCCGGGCACGTTCGGATCGCAAGCGTATTGTGCTTCCGGAAGCGACCGATCCGCGAATTTTGCAGGCAGCTGACGAGCTCCTCACCCGCGAAGTAGCCGATATTGTTTTGGTTGGCGATGCGGAGCAGATTAATGCGCATGCCGCTGAGCTGGGCGTGGATGTGTCGAAGGCTCGAATCGTTTCAGTTGATGATCCAGAGCTGAACGAAAAGTACGCTGTGGAGTTCGCTCGTCTGCGTCAGAAGAAGGGCGTTACTCTCGAGCAGGCTCGCGAAACCGTCAAGGATCTGTCCTACTTTGGCACGATGATGGTGCATATGGGCGATGCGGACGGCATGGTTTCCGGCGCAATCAACACCACCGCACATACAATCGTCCCGTCTTTCCAGATTATTAAGACCAAGCCGGGTGCCGCGTTGGTATCGTCTTGCTTCCTTATGCTGATGGAAGACCGGGTTTACGTCTACGGTGACTGTGCGGTTACCACAAACCCAACCCCCGAACAGCTGGCCGGCATTGCGGTTTCTTCCGCGGAAACCGCGGTTGCTTTCGGCGTCGAACCACGCGTGGCAATGCTGTCTTACTCCACCGGAACCTCTGGTAAGGGACCGGACGTTGACGCCGTCGTCGAAGCTACTGCTCGGGCGCGTGAAATGAATCCGGACCTGATGATCGAGGGCCCGATCCAGTACGACGCCGCTGTGGACGAGGCTGTTGCTAAGACCAAGTTGCCGAATTCTCCGGTTGCTGGAAAGGCTACTGTTTTCATCTTCCCGAACCTTAATGCTGGCAATATCGGTTACAAAGCCGTGCAGCGTTCGGCAGGAGCAGTTGCGGTTGGCCCGGTTCTGCAGGGCTTGAATAAGCCGGTTAACGATCTTTCGCGCGGTGCGCTCGTCGAAGATATTGTCAATACCGTTGCCATTACTGCTATTCAGGCACAGGCCTAATTCGCTTAATACAACATAATTCACGTAATAAAATCTGAAAAGGAATATTATGACCGTTCTAGTTATTAACTCGGGTTCGTCTTCTATTAAGTACCAGCTAGTTAACCCCGAAACTGGCGAGTCGATCGCAACTGGTCTTGTTGAGCGTATCGGCGAGCCGGAGGGCCATTTCGAGCACGAATACAATGGCGAGACTACCGAGCTGTTCCAGCCGGTCCCCAACCACGAAGTGGGCCTGCGCGAAGTCATTCGTCTGTTCAATGAAGTCGGCCCGAAGCTGGACGAAGCTGGTATTCAGGCGGTTGGCCACCGAGTAGTACAGGGTGGAAAGCATTTCAACAAGGCCGTTATTGTTGACGACGCCGTTGAAGATCTGATTACCGAGCTGATTCCGCTTGGTCCGCTCCACAACCCGGCCAATCTTGAGGGTATTAAAGTGGCCCGCGAACTCTTCGACGTTCCGAATGTGGCCGTTTTTGATACCGCTTTCTTCCAGGGTCTGCCAAATGAATCTGCCACTTACGCGCTTGATCGTGAGACGGCCGAGAAATACCAGATTCGCCGTTATGGCGCACACGGCACCTCGCATCAGTACGTGTCGGGCCGGGTCTCGAAGTTGCTTGGCCGCGATGATCTGAAGCAGATTGTTTTGCATCTTGGCAATGGCGCTTCGGTATCGGCGGTTGTTAATGGCAAGGCTGTGGACACGTCAATGGGCCTGACCCCGCTTGAAGGCCTGATGATGGGCACCCGTGTGGGCGACATTGACCCGGCAGCTGTTTTCCACTTGCACCGGGTAGCAGGAATGTCGATTGATGAGATTGATAATCTGTTTAACAAGCAGTCCGGCCTGAAGGGCCTAGCAGGCGACAACGATATGCGCGGAGTATGCCAGATGGCGGCCGATGGTGATGAGAACGCTATCGAAGCGCTTGAAGTGTACATTCACCGTCTGCTCATGTACATCGGTGGCTACACTGCTGTGATGGGTGGACTCGATGTTATTACCTTCACCGCCGGTGTGGGTGAGAATTCGGATGAGATCCGCGGTATGGTACTTGACCGGTTGGCTGGATTTGGCATTAAGTACGATGCTGAGAAGAACGCTACCCGGTCGAAGGAAGAGCGCACTATTTCTACCGAGGACTCCACTGTTCGCGTGATGATCGTTCCGACCAATGAGGAACTGGCAATCGCACAGCAGGCAGTTGCTCTCGTATAAAGCATTGGAAATGCTTCAGGATAACCCTGAATAGCACCGAAAGTGCTCGGCCCGGGCGTGAGTTCCCACCCCCGGGCC
>JAAYWS010000084.1 GCA_012516575.1 Actinomycetaceae bacterium | reverse complement strand
TAGGTTCTTTTCTCCAGGGGAATATGGGCATTTCTTTGCGCTATAACAGTCCGGTATCCCACGTAATCTGGACCAAGTTTATTAACTCTGCCCTGTTACTTGTGACCGCTTGGGTTCTCTCCGGCGTTATTGGTTTTGCACTCGGCGTTATTGCCGGTGCGAAACGGAATCGAATTATCGACCGGATTATCACTACTTCGTGCTATGTGCTGGCCTCTACCCCGACTTTCTGGTTTGGCATGCTCGTTCTCATGGTATTTGCAGTGGTGTTGGGCTGGTTCCCGGCTGGTTTCGCCACTCCCATCGGTGTTTCCGCCGCCGACGTAACAATTTTCGATTCCATCCGACACGCTATTTTGCCCGCGGCAACGCTCAGCGTGGTTGGGATAGCGAATATTACTTTGCACACCCGGGAAAAACTTATTGAAGTGTTGGAAACGGATTACTTCAAATATTCTCGGGCACGTGGTACTTCTCAGTGGCAGTCCATTAAACGCCACGGCATTCGCAATATCGTATTACCCGCTCTCACACTCCAGTTTGCTTCCGTTGCCGAGATTTTCGGCGGCTCGATTCTCGTCGAACAGGTTTTTAGCTATCCAGGATTGGGCGAAGCAACTGTTACTGCCGGACTTGGATCGGATACCGCCCTCCTAGCAGCCATCTCGGTTATTACGGCGACAATAGTTTTCTGCGGTAATACCATTGCTACGTTGTTGTACGGTGTCGTCGATCCAAAGATCCGACGGGGTGGCAATAATGCGTAACTGGAGAAAAACGGATGCTACCCGTGCCACGCACGACGCCGATAAAACAATATTTCATTTGCCACAGATCCCCCGGCTAGCCAATCCCAGAACCGCGGTTCGGCAAGCCGTGATTACCGCGATAGTCTTGCTGAGCATTATCGGATTGGGAATGTTAGTCCAAGACGTAGCTTGTGATTGCGATTTCACACGTACTGGCCTTGCTCCGAACTCGGACTATCTCTTTGGCACTGACTGGATGGGACGTGATATTTTTACGCGAACTTTTGCTGGACTTTCTACATCGATTCTGATTGGCGTGATTGCTTCATTGGTCAGTGCTGTTATCGCGGTTGTTTTAGGTGTAGTGGCAGCGATTGGTCCAAAATGGGTGGACGCGGCTATTACTTGGCTGATTGATCTGGTTCTTGGAATTCCGCACCTACTCCTGCTGATTTTGATTTCGATTGCGCTTGGGCGCGGTTTTTGGGGCGTGGCGATTGGCGTTGCGGTCACCCACTGGCCTTCTTTGGCGCGCGTGGTCCGTGCGGAAGCTATGCAAGTGAGGGAATCGATTTATGTCGCACAAGCCCACGCATTGGGCCGGAACCCGTGGCAGGTTACGGTGACACATTATTGGCCGGCATTAGCCCCGCAGGTGATGGTCGGGGCGGTACTTCAATTTCCGCATGCGATTATGCATGAAGCGTCAGTGACCTTTTTAGGGTTTGGACTACCACCAGATTCGGCCGCTATTGGCGTGATTTTGAGTGAGTCGGTAGGCTATCTGAGCGCTGGAATGTGGTGGGCGGCGCTCTTCCCCGGCCTTGCCTTGCTCGCAGTGGTGTTGATTTTTGACGCGTTTGCGCGCGCGGTGCGCGCATTGTCGGGCGGTGGACGATGAGCATCCAACCGATATTGGCGATCAATGATTTAACGGTGGGTTTCCCGACTGGAACCGGTGAGATTCAGCCGGTTATTTCTAGCTTGCACGCGCGGGTACGCCCGGGTGAGATAGTAGCGATTATCGGTTCGAGCGGTTCCGGAAAAAGTCTGTTGGCAGAGGCATTGCTGGGGGTGAGTTCCCGGGCTGCTTATGTGGCGGGGCATTTAGAATATCGGGGTAAAAAACTGGATGGACGGAAACTGACTGCGCTGGCTGGTCGTGAGATTGGTTTGATTCCGCAAAGTGTTAATAGCCTTGATCCGTTGATGAAAATCGGGAAACAAATCCTCGGTGATGGCAGATGCACTCGGTCCGAAATGCTAGATTTCTTTGATCGTTACCAGTTGCCTACTAACACGGCGGACAAATACCCTTTCGAAATTTCTGGTGGGATGGCCCGACGGGTATTGATTGCGGCTGCCTTGCTCACCAAACCCGAGATGATTATTGCCGATGAGCCTACGCCTGGGTTACAGACCGAACTAGCTGAACTCGTGATGGATGATTTGCGTGAGTTTGTCAAGGGCAACAAGGCCGCACTTGTTATTACGCATGACGCCGAATTGGCGCTCAAGTATGCTGACCGAATTTCGGTTTTTTATGCCGGCACGACGGTTGAAGTGGGCGTAGTTGCGCATTGGCAAGACGATATGCGAAGCGATGGCGGCCCGTTCCACCCGTATACTCGCGCTCTACTTGATTCTCTGCCCGGACGGGAGTTTGCAGCTTATCCGGGGACCCAGCCACTGCCTGGAACATATAGTGGATGTCCTTTTGCGGCGCGATGTCCGGGGCGAATTAGCGAATGTGGGGGCGAGATCCCATCCGTACGTATCGGAGAAGCGATGGTACGCTGCGCTAACCCTGCAGTGTATGGCGCGTCGAAGTTACATAGGCGAGAGGATGCACGAAGGTGAGTCTAATTATTGACAAGTTGACGTTCGGCTACCGTGCAGACCAGCCCTTGATTAAAGATTTTAGTTTGCGTGTTGAACCGGGGGAGCGGGTAGTTCTTTTTGGAGCGAGCGGAACGGGAAAAACGACGTTGTGTAAAATAGTAGCCGGATTTTTGCGCCCGCAATCTGGACGGGTCATTGTTGCGGGGCAACCTTTACCCAAACGCGGCGCGCGTCCAGTGCAAATGATTTGGCAACATCCGGACCAGTCAGTTGACCCCCGGCTGACTATGAGACAGACTCTTGAAGAAGCTGGGCCCATAAATCAGGAGCTACTTAAAGCGGTGGGGATTGAAGATAGTTGGCTACTACGCTATCCGCGGGAGTTGTCCGGAGGCGAAATTCAACGATTTTGTATTGCACGCGCATTGGCGGTGGATATTAATTATTTAGTCGCAGACGAGATTACGACCATGCTTGATCCTATCTCGCAGGCACAAATCTGGGAGTTTTTGCTGGTTGAAGCGAAACGGCGAAATATTGGGATGCTGGTGGTATCCCATGATTCACAGCTGGTAAGCCGCATTGCTCATCGGGTAGTCGTGGACTATTAGAGTTAAAGCCCTATCAAAGCATATGAGGGAGGAATAGTTATATTGAAATAAAGTGGCTGAAGTCCGATGTGAACATACGACCAGAGGCATTATTATTGCAACAAAACTAATTGTATCAACGATCGATAGTGCATAATAAAAGGTTGAAAATTTAATAAATTAGCGACTAAAAATACAGGCAAATAGTGCAAAATATGGCCTATAAAGTCGGTATTTGTTTTTGCAAGTGAATAAAAAGTAATAAACCCATTTTCGCAAGCTGCTTTCTGCTATGCTTGCGACATGTTAGCAAAATCAACTTCAGGGAAAAGAACACCAGTCCCTGTAAAATCTGTCAGCCACGGTAGGGCTGTTTTAGTACTTCTGGTGGGTACTATGTTCCTGTCTGGAACTCCCCTTTGGGTAAAAGCTTCCAATATGGATCCAGCAACTCAGGCTTGGCTTCGTGTCATGCTCGGTTTCTTATTGCTGTTGCCACTCGGCATCAAGGAAATTAAAGAAAAGCAGGCACTTCCGAAGCAAGGCATTATCCTCGCTGTAATTTCGGGTATCTTCCTCGGTATTGACTTCACTGCGTGGAACTATTCCATTTTCTTGATTGGCTCGGGCGTTGCCGCGATTCTGCTGAATTTGCAGGTTGTGATTGTTCCGATGCTTACGGCGATTATTGACCATATTCGATTACCGAGATCATTCGTATTTATTCTGCCCATTATGATCGTTGGCGTATTATTCACCGGTGGTGTTTTTGAAGACTCTGGTGAAGGCTTGGCAGGCCCGGCGACCATCTCAATGTTCGGCATGGAGATGAAGACCGCTGTTCTCGGTACGGCATTCGGTTTGACTTCGGGTATTTGTTACTCGCTGTACCTGTACTTCTCCCGCAAGGCTTCGACCACTGCTCCGCGCAAGGACCTCTACGTCCAGCCGATGATGTACACCATGCTTGCACAGGCAGTATTCCCGACTATCTGGATGTTCACCGGTGGTAACGGATTCAATATCACTCAGGGCGTCATGACGAAGAATGCCGATGGTGTGATGGTGTTGCCGCAGATGGCAGATGGTATTGATATCGCAGATGCGACACTACTGGGCGACCAGGTTAATATGGGCAACTGGGTGAGCCTTATCGCGCTAATTGTACTCGGACAAGCTGCGGCATGGACCATGGTTCAGTACGGCTCGGTCTGGTTGGATCCAACGCTTTCCGCAGGTATCCTGCTTCTTTCGCCAGTTACTTCAGTTATCGTGGCTGGTCCGCTCTTCTCCGAATGGCCGTCGGCTCTCCAGTGGCTTGGTGTTGCTATGATTCTTGCTTGTGTGGCCTACCAGAACGGACTATTACAAGGCTTGGCGAGAAAAATAACAGGAAAACCGAAACCAGAGTCGGAAGCACCGGCTACGGAAGATGAAGCAGTAGCCAAGAAGGAGTAACTAGAAACTCTTGTTCTGAAAGCGAGTGACGGCTTGTCAGGACACCGGATCAAATCCGCGGGGGTCGATTGCGGGGTAGCACTTCACAATCGGCCCCTTGCGGGAGTAAATAACACAATCCGCAACCGGCCGGCGT
Organism: Actinomycetaceae bacterium; assembly: GCA_012516575.1. Lineage (GTDB taxonomy): Bacteria > Actinomycetota > Actinomycetes > Actinomycetales > Actinomycetaceae > Arcanobacterium. The sequence goes on along the minus strand of JAAYWS010000084.1, from coordinate 29,386 downwards.
AGGCCGTATAGGAAAACTATCTTTGTATCGCTAACCACAACCAACAAAATGGAGGATCTTCATGAAACTCACTCAACGTGAGCAAGAGAAGTTGCTTATCGTCGTCGCTGCTGACGTCGCTCAGCGCCGCCTTGACCGCGGTCTCAAGCTCAATCATCCTGAAGCAGTTGCACTCATTACCGCAGCAGTCATGGAGGGCGCCCGGGACGGCAAGACCGTTGCCGAGCTTATGGCTGAAGGCGTCACCATCCTGACCCGTGACGACGTCATGGAAGGTGTTGCGGAGATGATCCCGGATGTCCAGGTGGAAGTTACCTTCCCAGATGGCACCAAGCTCGTCACCGTACACAATCCAATTCGCGCCACGATTAAGTCGCAGCTCGAAGAGAACCTCAAGTAATCTGAAGGAGAAATTACGATGATTCCAGGTGAATACTTCCTCGCTGATGACCCAGTCGTCCTAAATGCAGGCCAAGAAGCAGTGACGATTGAGGTAACAAATACCGGCGACCGTCCAGTGCAGGTCGGTTCGCATTTCCATTTTGCCGAAGCTAATAGCGAGCTTGATTTTGATCGCGACGCGGCTATGGGCAAGCGTCTCGACATCCCAGCGGGCACTGCAGTACGTCTCGAGCCCGGTGACTCGCGCACCGTTAATTTGGTTGATTACGGCGGTAAGCGCGAAGTCTATGGCTTTAACGGCAAGGCTAACGGCAAGCTCGACTAAGCATGATTTGCGGCACGCAGGGGCGCGTGCAACGCACATGGTTAATCACGTCGAATACAACATTTAAAAGCGAACTTAAAACAGGAGAAGACAATGGCGTTTGAAATGGCACGACGCGCGTACGTCGAGCTCAACGGCCCAACGGTGGGCGACGGCATCCGTTTGGCGGATACCAACTTGATTGCCCGCGTCGAAAAGGATTACCTCACCTACGGTGAAGAAGTCTCTTTCGGTGGCGGAAAGGTTATTCGTGACGGCATGGGCCAAGACGGCCGCTCCGTCTCGGCTGACGGTGTTGTTGATCTGGTTATCACCAGCGCAACGATCATCGACTACACTGGTATTTACAAGGCTGATATTGGTATCAAAGACGGCAAGATCTCTGGTATTGGTCAAGCTGGTAACCCGGATACTCAGGATAACGTCACCATTAAGGTTGGCGTAGGTACTGAAGTAATCGGTGGTGCCGGACTAATTGTCACCGCGGGTGCAATTGACACCCACATTCATTACATTTCACCGGAGCAGATGGAAGCAGCTCTTGACAATGGCACTACCACTCATATCGGTGGCGGTACCGGTCCGGTTGATTCCACCAGTGCGACCACGATTACCCCGGGGCCGGAGAACCTGCGTAATATGATTCTTTCCTCCGAGGACTACCCGATTAACGTCGGCTTCCTCGGCAAGGGACACGCGGCTGATCCAGAACCACTGCGGGAGCAGGTCCGTGCAGGGGCAATCGGCTTCAAGATCCACGAGGATTGGGGCTCGACCACCAACGCTATCGATATGACTCTCACCGTTGCTGATGAGATGGACGTACAGGTAGCAATTCACACTGACACCCTGAATGAAGGTGGCTTCGCTGACAACACCATCGCATCCTTCAAGGACCGCGTCATCCACACCTTCCACACGGAAGGCGCTGGTGGTGGCCACGCTCCTGACATTCTCAAGGTAGCTGGCCTACCGAATGTGTTGCCGGCATCAACCAACCCGACCCTGCCGTATACGGTTAACACCATGGACGAGCACCTCGACATGATTATGGTTTGCCACCACCTCAACCCGGATCTGCCGGAAGACGTGGCATTCGCTGACTCGCGTATCCGTAAGGAAACCATTGCGGCAGAAGACGTCCTCCATGACATGGGCGTTATGTCGATTACCTCGTCTGATTCGCAGGCGATGGGCCGTGTCGGTGAAGTTGTCCTGCGCACATGGCAGGTAGCTCATCGGATGAAGGAACAGTTCGGTCCGCTCGAGGGCGATACCGATACCAATGACAACAACCGTATTAAGCGTTACATCGCCAAGTACACCATCAACCCGGCTATCGCACACGGCATCAGCCATGTGCTTGGCTCGGTTGAAGAAGGCAAGATCGCGGATCTCGTGGTCTGGGAGCCAGCGTACTTCGGTGTTAAGCCGAAGCTGATCCTCAAGTCGGGCTTCGTCGTCCGTTCGGTTATGGGCGACGCTAACGCTTCGATCCCGACGCCGCAACCGCGCACCATGCGTTACGCATACGGTGCACGGGGTGCTCTCGCACCGAAGGTTTCGGTCACCTTCCTCCCGACCGCTGCTATCGAAGCAGGGCTGATTGATGAGCTTCGTGCGGAAGGCATGGACCGTCGTTTCGTCGAGGCGAAGGGTATGCGTGATCTGTCGAAGGCAGACATGAAGCATAACACCGCAACCCCGGATATTAAGATCGATCCGGAAACCTACGAGCTGACGATTGACGGCAAGCTGATCACTTCTGAGCCAGCTGAAGTCCTTCCGATGGCTCAGCGCTACTTCCTCTTCTAATATTTAGGGGACATCAATTGGGGGTATCGCCAGCCGATGCTGGTGGTGCCCCCAATTCAGGCGCAAGCGCAGTTTACATCACGTCAAATACGACTCTTCTGCGCTGAACTAGAAAAACTTATGCTCATTAAACCGGAGGGACACGCAACCTATTCTGATGTTCAATTGAATGAACCAGTAGAGAATTGGTAGGCTAGTCTTCAATAACTAGTCTCTTTCGGGATTAGAACTGAATGCTCAGCGGTCTTACACATTCGTGTTACAGGCTGGTTGCTGAGCGCAAACGGGCAGCAGATCGGCGAAGCGACGGTTAAGCCGGTATCCTGCCCACTATGAAAGAATTAACATGATTGTTTCTGAGATTTCTGGCAATGTTGCTGACCTATCTGCATCAGAACGAGCTACCCTAAATATCGATTACGTTAGCTTTGATAACGAAGCTCGGATGAAGCGAGTACAACGGGTGCAGGCTGAATCTGGCAAAGAAATCGCATTGCGATTTGCGTTAGGTTTTCGTGAAGTTCGGGATGGCGATATTTTAGTCCGTGACGGCGACGAAGCTATTGTGGTGAAAATCGATCCCACTGATGTGCTCGTAATAAAGCCCCGCACCATTCGTGAAATGGGTGTGGTAGCACATACGCTGGGAAATCGTCATATGCAGGCCCAGTTCTTTGATGAAAATAGCCACTTTGGTCAGCCCGTTATGGTGGTCCGTTACGACCATACCGTCGAACATTATTTGGAACACGTAGAAGTGCCCTTCGAGCGTGGCGACCACGTAATGCCGGAAGCTTTCCGTCATGCAGAGCACACTCACTAATCGGCATGCGCAGCTGGTGACCTGGCACCTTACTGATTCTGCGCTCCCCACAGGCGGGTTTGCCCACTCAGCCGGGTTGGAGACTTTCGTTCAAAACGGTGAGATTTCGGATCCACAGACATACTCCCAATGGCTACATGGATACCTCCGGCAAGCCAGTTTTAATGATGCTCTTGCCGTCAAATTCGCGGTAGAACTGCAATTATCTGAATTAGGCGATGCCCAGAAGCTCATTAAGTTGCGTCGCTTGGATCAACTTCTGCATGCTTGCCAAACTCCGCGACAAGTTCGGACCTCAATGAATTCGATGGGCAAGCGGATGGCGAAAATTGCCTCGTTCATTGCCCCGAATGATTACTTGGTTGCGCAGTATGCAGCGGGGATTGCTTCGCAGGAGATGCGGGCTAACCCGGGTATTGCAGCGGGCCTTGCACTTGGAGCATCAGGTGTTGAACCCAGTGACGCAGTTGCTGCATATCTGATGCAAATGGCTAACTCAATGACACAAAACGCGATCCGCGCTATTCCACTCGGTCAAGACGCCGGCCAAAAAGTGTTGGTTGGTGCCTACTCTGTGATTGAACAAGCAACCGAAATGACTATGCAACATGATCTAAGTGATTTAGGTTCGGTAGCACCGCAATTGGAAATAGCTCAAATGGCTCATGAGGAACTACGTTCGCGAATGTTTATGTCCTAGGCACGGTAATAACTGAGGCCTATAAACTAGATTAAATCGAAAACTTGGAGGAATATAATGACCGTTATTAGGGTTGGCGTTGGCGGGCCAGTAGGATCGGGTAAAACTGCGCTAATCGAGCGTATTACCCGTGCGCTCGAAGGTCAGGTCTCGATGGCCGCTATTACCAACGATATTTACACCACAGAAGATGCGAAGATCTTGGCAAATGAAGGAGTTTTGCCAGTTGATCGCATTATCGGCGTGGAAACTGGGGGTTGCCCACACACCGCAATTCGCGAAGACACGTCAATGAATGATGCCGCGTACGAGGAACTGCTCCGGCGTCATCCTGACTTGGAACTCGTCTTTGTGGAGTCTGGTGGAGACAATTTGTCGGCAACTTTCAGCCCGGAACTTGTCGATTTTTCGATCTACATTATTGACGTAGCGCAGGGAGAAAAGATTCCGCGTAAGGCTGGTCAGGGAATGATCAAGTCTGACCTTTTCGTCATTAACAAAATCGATTTGGCACCTTATGTAGGAGCTGATCTAAACGTAATGGTGGAAGACTCTAAGGCTTTCCGCAAGGATAAGCCTTTCGTCTTGACTAACCTGAAGACCGATGAAGGACTCGATGAGGTTATCGAGTGGATTCGTCGGGACGTACTCATGCAGGATCTTGCCTAATGGATATGCCGAAAGGGGTTTTCCTACACGACCCACCCCATGAAGAAACCGGTGTTTTAGAGCTCGGTGTTGAACTGAGTGCAGGCAAATCTATTGCCACGCGCCAGTACAACACTCGGGCTATGAAAATTATCCGTCCACACTACTTGGATGATTCCGGACAAGTGTATTACATCATCGTAAACCCCGGGGGTGGTTACGTTGGTGGCGATGTTTACCGTATCGAAGCGAGTGTCGGTGAAGGCGCTTCAATGCTCTTGACTGACCAATCAGCGACAAAGGTATACCGTACTCCGGGTGATTTCGTGGTACAAAATATCAACTTTAATGTCGCTGCCGGGGGAGTATTAGAGTACATTCCCGACCAGTTAATCATGTATCGGGAAGCTGATTTCCGCCAACAAATTACGGCAGAGGTATCTTCGGAAGGATCGCTCTTTTTCTCAGACATTATCACTCCTGGGTGGTCGCCAGATGGTGGACAGTTCTTATATGAACAGGCTCTGCTTCGTAATGAAGTCACTATGGACGGTGAGCTGGTGCTTGTCGACAACTTGCGGATTAATCCGTTAGCGGCTGAGTTTGGGCAAGACAAAGATTTCTTTATGGCCGGGCGCACTCATGTAGCGACCGCAATCTGTTTTGATCCTGATATTAACGATGAACTGATTGAAGAAATCCGTAATGTTGTTAAAGAGAATTTGCATGAAGAACAACGGATGATGGGTGCGGTCACCGCCTTAGACCGCCCAGGCTTTATGCTTCGGGCATTGGGCAACCGTACCGAAGAGCTACTCGCTTTAATCCTCGCTGTTGCCGGGAAACTTCGTGGAGAGTTGCGTGGTCAAGGCCCGATCAATCTACGACAGTATTAGGGTTAAAAATAAGGCAGTGCCGGTTCGACTTTATATTCCATGGGACAACCGGATAATCAATACCATAAGGGGCTGTATCAAGGCTTTTGATACAGCCCCTTATTGTAAAAACAATGTTGATAACTAGTGCGTGTGATTGTCGGTATCGTGAGTTGTGCCGATCCAATGTAGAAGCCTATGAACGCCGTCATCGGCAATAGCGTAACGAATAACCCTGCCGTCGCGAGCTGATTCGACTACACCATTTTGTTCCATTGCCCGAAGGGATGCAGAAGCCGTGGCTACCCGAATGCCGGCCACTTCAGCAAGTTCGGACACAGCGTAAACATGCTGACCAGCGTAGTGAATTGCGCTGAGCAATTTAAGCCGAGTCGGATCGCCCATAATCTTGAATGTTTTTGACCATTTTTCAGCCAGTTCAAGATTCTTCCCCAACTCAACCATGTCGTAACTCCTCACAATATATATTTAATGGTCTTATTCTAACGGAGTTTGGGCTGAAGCAGACAGAACAAAAGTAAAACAGCACAACACACCCTTAACACGATGGAGCGGTTAAAGGTGTGCTGTGCTGTTTTGAATAAACTAACAGATCCCAGCAAGTCACGCCCGCTTTGAGTTCAGATCAAGGATCTAAGTCCTTAGCGCGCAACTAGCAAAATCGGGAACCGTGAAACTAGCAAATTTCGGCATGCTTGCGGTGCGAGCTTGTCAGTTAAGTAGATATGTTAGTCATTATCCTTTTGGGAATCGTTAGCTACCAAAACGGTCAGAATCGTACCGAGGACGGTTTGAACGATGGTGAAGCCGGTGTTCCAACCAACTTGGCCGGTTTGGAAGTTGTGCGAGGCGGCAAAGATACCCATCAGGATGCCGACTAGTGCGAAGATCAGGATAACCTGTCGAGTACGTGACATTTCAGTTCAGTTCCTTCATGAAATTGCTTTCAAGCCGGCGGAGCGGCTTGGAACGCAGGTTGCGTATGGAAGTATCCTACCACTTTATCGAAATGACTCTCCAAATTCTTCAAAACGACAAAGACTAGATATTTGGCGGGATAAAAAGGATTCGCCAGTTCAGTTTGCGTAACTGATTACGAACTGTGCGGGATTTATTATATTTCGGATAAAATGGCCTTGCGGACATGTTCGCAAGCATGGGCGCGACGCTCGTTGAGTTCACGAGTAACGCGCAATGAACAGACAAGCGCAATCCGCAGACTGCACCATCGAGTATCAGGCGACGCCGTGTTGGTGTGGCGTAGCGCAAAAGCAGGGGAATTCGCTTCGGCCACCTCCAATAATTTCTTTGACATAGTTAGGCTGGTAGATGTCGTATTATCGGTTGTTGCTTAGCCAGCTACTGTTCTGCTTGTTGGGCGGGCATGCCCCACGCCCGATATATGAATTAGAGTGGGTGTCGTGAACGAAAAACTGATCATGACCGTTAAATGCCCGGATAAGCCCGGTATCACCTACGCGATTACCGGCCTGCTAGCTTCCGTGGGCGGCAATATTATGGAATCTCAGCAGTTTAATGATGCTGAGACGGGATATTTTTTCGTGCGCATTGAAGCTACTGTGCCCGGGGGACTGCCCACGATCGAAAATGCTTTCGCCCAGCTAGCCGCAAACCATGGCATGGAATATCAGATCGCAGAAGCAGATAAGCCGATGCGCACCTTGATCATGGTCACCAAGCAGGCTCACTGCCTTGAAGATCTCCTGTCTAAAACCCGTGAAGGTCGCCTTCCTATTGACATTGTTGCCGTTGTTGGAAACCACGAAACCTTACGTCCCTACGCAGAGTTTTACGGTAAAGAATTTATTCATATCCCCATCACGAAGGACACCAAGCCGGAAGCTGAAGCACGGCTACTGGAAATTATCGAAGAGCGCAATGTCGACCTGGTCGTGTTAGCCCGCTATATGCAGATCCTCTCACCCGAACTTTGTGAGCGTCTGGCAGGTAACGCAATCAATATCCATCACTCGTTCTTGCCCTCGTTCAAGGGAGCGCGCCCCTACGCTCAAGCTCACGCTAAAGGCGTCAAACTGATCGGTGCTACCGCTCATTACGTCACCTCCGACCTAGATGAAGGTCCGATTATTGAACAGGACGTGGCTCGCGTGGCGCATGATGACGACGTCGAAGAACTACAAGCCCGTGGTGGGGAAGTTGAGCGTATCGTACTATCTCGCGCTGTACGCTGGCACGCCGAGCACCGCGTTTTGATGAACGGAAACCGCACAGTAATTTTCAGTTAAAATAGTTCCGCGACTGGCGTAGGTGGTTACCACCGGGGAGCACAAGTATCGCGCGTCGACCGCCTGGGCACGCGACCCAAGAAGGAGAGTAAGTATGTCGGACACCTTTAACACCGCGATCGCCGATCTCGATCCAGATGTCGCTGCGGTCCTCGAGCTGGAACTTGAACGCCAGCGTACCACTCTTGAAATGATCGCTTCGGAAAACTTTGTTCCGCGTGCGGTCCTCCAAGCGCAGGGCTCGGTCCTGACCAACAAGTACGCCGAAGGCTACCCGGGTCGTCGTTACTACGGTGGCTGTGAGCATGTCGACGTCGTCGAACAGCTGGCAATCGACCGTGCCAAGGCTGTATTCGGAGCAGAATACGCAAACGTACAGCCTCATTCGGGTGCACAGGCGAATGCTGCTATTTACCACGCCCTACTTAACCCGGGAGACACTGTACTTGGGCTGAAACTGGCTCATGGTGGCCACCTCACTCACGGTATGAAGATTAACTTCTCGGGTAAGAACTACAACGTCGTGGCTTACGGCGTCTCTGAAAAAGATCACCTGATCGATATGGATGAGGTGCGTGCACTCGCTCTGGAGCATAAGCCGAAGATGATCGTCGCAGGATGGTCGGCTTACCCGCGTCATCTCGACTTTGCTAAGTTCCGCGAGATCGCTGACGAAGTTGGCGCTTACCTGTGGGTTGACATGGCCCATTTTGCTGGTCTGGTCGCAGCTGGCCTGCATCCAAGTCCGGTCCCGCATGCCGACGTCGTCACCACCACCATCCACAAGACCATTGGTGGTCCGCGTTCCGGCTTGATCCTTGCGCGCGATACCGAACTGGCACGTAAGCTCAACTCGGCAGTATTCCCAGGGCAACAAGGCGGCCCGTTGATGCACGTTATCGCGGCAAAGGCGGTCGCCCTGAAGCTGGCCGCCACCGACGAATTCAAGGATCGGCAAGCCCGCACACTCAGCGGCGCGAAGATTCTCGCTGAGCGCTTGCTGGCAGACGATGTCGCCGCCACCGGTGTATCCGTTGTTTCCGGCGGCACTGAAGTCCACCTCGTGCTCGTCGACCTGCGCGATTCGGAGATGAATGGTCAAGAAGCTGAAGACCTGCTTCACGAAGTAGGTATTACGGTCAACCGAAATGCGGTACCGTTCGATCCGCGTCCGCCGGCCGTTACCTCCGGCCTGCGTATTGGTACCCCGGCCCTTGCTACTCGTGGTTTCGGCGATGAGGAATTTACCGAAGTTGCCGAGGTTATTGCTATTGCTCTGCGCGATGGTAAGAACGCTGATATTCCGGCGCTACGTGCCCGCACTAAGGCTTTGGCTGACAAGTTCCCGCTGTACCCGGGCCTCGACCAGATTCACTGATGGTAGCAGTTCGCTTGGATGGCAAGGCGACGCTTGCCAACATGAAACTTGAGCTTGCCCAGCGCGTCGCCGCCCTAGAAGCCCGGGGAATTACCCCGGGGCTAGGAACGATTATGGTCGGCGATGATCCCGGATCTCGGATTTACGTTAACCATAAGCACAACGACTGCAAGGAAATCGGTATTAAATCGATCCGGATTGAACTTCCGGAAGAATCTACCACCGAAGAAGTCCTCGCAGCGGTTGAGCATTTGAATCAGTCCACTGCATGTACTGGGTTTATTGTGCAACTGCCGTTGCCCAAGCACATTGACACCGACGCGGTGTTAATGGCTATTGATCCGGTGAAGGACTCCGATGGTCTGCACCCCGTTAATATCGGGCGGCTCGCCGGAGACGCCACCAATGATATTGATGTTCCATTGCCGTGCACCCCGCGCGGAATTGTGGAGCTCGGACGGCGCGGTGGCGTGAACTGGGATGGTGCGAATGTGTGCGTGGTCGGCCAAGGCCGCACCGCTGGCCGTCCGCTTTCCCTGCTACTCACGCACGCATCGGTGAACGCTACCGTTGACTCGTGCCATATCGGTACCCGGGATGTTGCAATGCATACTCGTCGGGCCGATATTGTGGTGGCTGCTGCTGGAGCTGCCGGACTGATCACGCCCGATATGGTTCGCGAAGGCGCTGCCGTATTCGACGTGGGAGTCTCTCGTATCACTGATCCGGAAACCGGCAAGTCGCGAATTGCGGGTGACGTAGATCCAGCTGTGGCCGAAAAAGCCGGTTGGTTCTCGCCGAATCCGGGTGGTGTGGGACCGATGACGCGGGCAATGTTACTGCTCAATGTTGTCGAACAAGCCGAAAGGGCCAATCCCCACGTAAACTAGAATGACGTAATTGTCTTTTTGTGCTCTTCGTGGAGGACCCATGCTGATTGCAACCTGTAACGTCAACGGGCTTCGAGCCGCCGTGCGCAAAGGCGCACCGGATTGGATTGCACAGGTTAAACCGGATGTTTTTCTGCTACAGGAGGTCCGGGCACCGGAAGAGCTGGTGCCGGACCTGCTGGGCGGAGGCTACCAAGTTGTCCAGCAAGCTAGCGATATTAAAGGCCGGGCAGGGGTCGCAGTTGCGGTGCGTGACGGGTTAGACATCGGTCGGGTTTCGATTGGATTGGGCGTTGATATCGCTGACGACGCCGGGGGTTACGTTTCTGGAGATGCGACGACGGCGGTGAACCGGCCGGGAGAACCTGCGGTTGATACCGGACGCTGGGTCGAAGTCGATATCCCCGAGTTTGGTACTACTTTCGTCTCTGCCTATCTGCATTCGGGCCAAGCCACTGACGCTGAAAAAATGGCTGCGAAGTATTCCCACTTAGACCGGGTGGATAAGCGGTTACAAGAACTCGTTATCAACCGCCCAACAGATATTCCGCATGTTCTGGTCGCCGGTGATTTTAATATTGTGCACACGGAACTCGACATTAAAAACTGGAAAGGCAACCATAATAAGACCTCGGGCGTGTTGGATCCCGAAATTGCCTATCTAGATCGCTGGTTTGGCCAGTACGGTTGGGTGGATGTGCAACGTTCCTTAAGTGGGGATGAGCAGGCAGAATACACGTGGTGGTCCCAACGCGGTAAAGCCTTTGACAATAATGTCGGTTGGCGCATTGATTATCAGATGGCCACCGCGGGACTTGCACAGTTAGCAACCAAAGTATGGATCGACAGGGCTGAATCCTACGCGGCTCGTTGGTCTGATCATGCTCCTTTGCTCGTGACATACGAGGTGGGAAACTAAGTAATGGCCACGTCTGCAGCTCCCAAGAAACCGCATACGGATAACAATGCCGATTGGCGGAAAAAACTGGGTGCTTGGCTGACCACACTTATTGATTGGATATTCGAACTGCGCATTGTGCGAGCAGTAATGCGGTATATGTTGGTGCGTGGAAAAGTCCTCGCCGGTGGTATCGCATTCTCGGCAATTTTTGCCATCACTGGTGCACTTTCAATTGCGTTTACGATTTTCGTGTATTTCCTAGGCCGGAATAATGACTTGAAATATGCGATTTTCACCTCGATTGATGAGATGCTTCCGGGGCTGTTAATAATCCCAGGGCAAGAAGGCGGGATTATCCACCCCAGTATTTTAGTCATCGACAATCCGATCAACCCGCTATCAATTCTTTCGTTACTCGTCTTGTTGTGGTCCTCGTCGTCGTTAATGACCGGACTGCGCCTGTCCATCCAGTCGGTCTTCGGTATTTCACGGCTTTCCCGCCCGTATCCGCTTGCCAAAATCATTGATATTTCGGGTTTTATTATTTTGGCGGCCGGGGCAGTTGGGTCAATCGTGTTAACTACGTTGGTTACCCAGTTCGGTGAGATCTTTTTTCAACTGTTGGACATAGTGCCAGGGGTGGGAACATGGACGATGAAAGCTGCCCCACTGGGAATTGCATTCGTAGTAGACTCACTTGTTTTTCTTTACCTTTTCCGAGTAATGGCCGGGGTGCGGGCACCTTTTATTGATTTAGTTATGGGAGCATTCCTCGGCGGACTCCTGTCCTCGCTTCTGCGCTTGCTCGGGACATCAGTGATTGCATCGTTTTCAAATAATCCGTTACTTGCCGGCTTTGGTGCTCTCGTTACTCTTTTGTTGTGGGTGAATCTTATTGCTCGTGCCACCCTGATTGTGGCTGCCTATACTGCTAATCCGCCGCCGCCAGGTAAGGTGGTTCCTTCCCAGCTCGAATACGTCAAAGAGCTTCCTAATTACGTCACCTACACCCGTCCAGAAACCCTTGATTACGCTTTTGACCCGGTTTCCGGCGTCGTCTTGCCTAATGAAGAAGAAGACGAAGTCGTGGTGCCCGAGTGGAAGGGCTTGGTCGCACGGCGCATGAGGAAGAAAATCGATCGAGCCCAAGCAAAAGTGGACCAAGCACAAGAAGAGCTGGTGCAGTTGGAAGCAGAATATGCCCAAGGGGCGTGGGATGCCTGTTGCAAACGTACCCGGCCCACAACCTCAAGCAAGTTAGCGGCTATGGACCCGGTTGAAGCAATGACCGAACACGTTAAGCAGGCTACCGCTGAGGCAAAACGTGCTGAATTAAAAGCGAAACGTCGCCTTGCCCGGCGAGAGTGGATAGCCCGTCATAAATCTAGAATTAGTGGAAAGGGACGTAATGACTGATTTTCATGCGATTATTCCAGCGGGAGGTGCCGGAACCCGGCTCTGGCCACTGTCGCGTTCTAATGCCCCGAAATTCCTTGCCGACCTGACCAATGCCGGCCAGTCTTTACTACAAGCCACCGTGCGTCGCCTAGAATCACTGACCGGAGAAAACATTGTTGTGGTTACCGGTCGCAAGCATGCTTTCGCCGTATCGAGACAACTGCGTTTACTGGCAGGCAGGAATATTATTGTTGAGCCGTCGCCACGTGATTCTATGGCTGCAATTGGACTAGCTACAGCGGTTATTGCGCAACGCTACGGGGATGTTGTGGTTGGTTCTTTCGCGGCAGACCATCTGATCGCTGATGAGGAAGCATTTCACGACGCGGTACGCGAAGCTATCGCAGCGGCCAAAGCCGGTTACGTGGTCACTATTGGCATTACTCCAGATCATGCGGCCACCGGATTCGGCTATATCCATGCGACCGAGGTAGTGGACGGGTTAACACGGGCGCGCGCAGTGAGCGAGTTTTTGGAAAAACCCGACGCACACACTGCGCAGGAGTATGTGGCGAGCGGAAAATACCTGTGGAATGCCGGCATGTTTGTAGCGCGAACCTCCGTGCTACTAGGTGCCTTAGAACGTTTCGAGCCCGAGCTACACGCTGGAATTATGCGACTAGCTACCGCGTGGGATACTAGCGCGCGCGACGAAGTATTGGCCGAAGAATGGCCCAAACTGAAGAAGATCGCTATTGACCACGCAATTGCTGAGCCACTAGCGGCTGCAGGTGGGGTCGCGGTAGTTCCGGTGGAAATGGGCTGGTCTGATGTGGGCGATTATGCTTCCTTGCGGGATGTGCAACGTAAAGACGCACAAAGCCCAGACGTACAGACCCCAGACGCGCAGACTGAGCCTGTGAGTGGCGTTGCACCGGGCGGTAGCTTACAGCCGGTTATCAGCCGAGAATCCCCCGGAGCTTTGGTCTACACCCACAGCAAACCTGTTGCGCTACTCGGTATCCCGAACGCCGTCGTCGTCGAAACAGCTGACGCAATCTTGGTTACTACCAGAGATCACGCACAAAGCGTGAAAAATATTGTCGATGACTTCGACGGCCTCGGCCTCGAACATTTGCGTTAGTTGCTAACACCGCAGGGTAGCTAACACCTCAGGGAAGGATATAGCCGATGAGCACGATCGACTGGGAAGAACTTCGAAGCGCCGCTATTGCGGCAAAGAAAAACGCCTACGCGCCGTACTCGGGCTATCCTGTAGGCGCGGCAGCGTTAGTGGACGACGGTCGGATTGTGTCCGGATGCAACGTCGAAAATGCGTCCTATGGGTTGGGAACCTGTGCCGAAAACGGTGTAGTTGCAGATCTGTATCGCACCGGAGGCGGCCGGCTCCGAGCTATTTACTGTGTGAACGGTAGTGGCGAACCTGTTGTGCCCTGTGGACGGTGCCGCCAAATCTTATACGAACATGGCGGCGCGGGTCTGCTTGTTGCCATCCCGGAGCAGATTATGACTTTAGGTCAATTACTACCGCATGCTTTCGGACCAGCGCATCTGCGTGAAGTCCCAAGTGCTACCGCAAGGAACCTGCCCACTACAGATTAAGAATGGCCCGTCCTATCGCATGTTGAGTGGCCTAGGGCATAAAATAAGTCTCTACCGGCTCGCGAAAGGATATCAGGTGACTGAACGCTACGACGTCGTCGACATTATTCGAATCAAACGTGACCGGGGAGTACTGGACGGGGATCAGATCAACTGGACCATTGACGCTTATACGCGCGGGCATGTGGGCGAAGAACAAATGGCGGCACTCGCCATGGCTATTTTCCTCAACGGTATGAACCGCACGGAAATCGCCCAGTGGACCACTGCGATGATTAATTCCGGGCAACGGATGGATTTTTCCCAGCTTGGTAAACCGACAGCGGATAAACATTCCACTGGAGGGGTAGGCGATAAGATTACCCTTCCGTTAGCTCCGTTAGTGGCGTCTTTCGGAGTGGCAGTTCCGCAGCTATCCGGGCGCGGTCTGGGCCATACGGGTGGGACGTTAGACAAACTGGAAGCTATCGCTGGATGGCGGGCTGATTTATCTAACGCTGAGATCATGGACCTGCTGGGTGAGGATGGTCCCGGTGCGGTGATATGCGCGGCAGGATCCGGATTGGCCCCGGCAGACAAGAAGCTTTATGCGCTACGCGATATTACCGCCACGGTTGATTCTATCGCTCTGATCGCCTCCTCAATCATGTCTAAGAAGATCGCAGAAGGGACCGATTCGCTGGTTTTGGACGTGAAAGTCGGATCGGGCGCCTTTATGAAAGAAATGCCGCAGGCGCGTGAACTGGCACAGACCATGGTAGACCTCGGCAAAGACGCCGGGGTGAATACGGTTGCACTGCTGACAGATATGTCTACTCCGTTGGGGCGCAAAATCGGTAACGGGCTCGAGGTTGAAGAAGCTGTTGAAGTTTTGGCCGGGGGCGGTCCGGCGGACGTTGTTGAACTAACCGTTGAGCTCGCGCGGGTGATGCTCGCCCAAGCCGGGCAGCCGGATGCGGATGTGGAAGCTGCTTTGCGTGATGGTCGAGCAATGGATGTGTGGAGGGAGATGATCCGGGCTCAAGGCGGCGATCCGAATGCTCCGCTACCGCGTGCGCCATACACCTACGATGTGATCGCGAACGACGACGGTGTGCTCGCTGAGCTGGATGCGCTCGCGGTTGGGATAGCCTCGTGGCGGTTAGGCTCGGGACGGGCATTTCACGGTGAGCAAGTACAGGCTGGGGCCGGTGTTGAGCTTTTCGCCAAAGTGGGCGATCCGGTGCGGCGCGGGGAAAAACTCATGACCCTTTATACCGAAGAAGAAGCGCGGATACCTCGAGCTTTAGAAGCGCTTGACGGCGGATATCAGATTGCTTCGCAGGCACAAAGAGCACAGTCAGTGATTTTAGGTCGGGTAGAATAACAGACGATGGGAATTCATTTAGGACGTATCGCGTCACTTTTTACCTCACCGGTGACTACATCGGTTAGTTTTATGCCGGTAGAGCTCACAGCAGAAGACCGGAACGCAATGGACGAATACGCGCGCGTAGGTCGTCCGCTCCGATGCGGAAATGTCACGTTGAAACAAAGCACGCCATGCACCTGCGGGGCGATGGTGGTTTTAGCATCTCTAGTGGTGACCTATCCGGGGTTGGCTGAAACAATTGCCAAACACCCAGAAACGATGCGGATTTTAGAAGAAGACCTGTATGAGGACTTACGCCGGGACGCGGTAGGTAAGCGGTCGTGGCCGGAACGTTTCGGTACGCCTCCGTGGACCTTGGCCCGGGAAATGAATGATTCGGTGGTTGAATACATTCACCGGCCGGTTAATGATCGTAGTGACAATGGTTGGGAGATCCTGCAGTGGGTTTATCATGCCACCACTCAGGGGCACTGCGTCCCGCTGTATACCGGTAACTCGTTGCTTTCTCCGCACCGATATGTCGGTGATCGGCGTGGAATATTAGATCAGCTTACGGGCGCTGTTCCGCGACATGTAGTTCTCGCGGTACCGGGGGAGCACTTAACTACGGATGGGATTCCGCAGCTAAATATTTTCGACCCTTCTTCGGGCAAGATTTATCCGGTTCCGTTGTATGCGCTTACTGATCGTAGCCAGCCGATGCGAGCACTAGGAAACTGGAACAAGATAGTGTGGGCGGTGCTCCCACGTCCGACGAAAAGGGACCCGTATGCTGAGGACTGCGGCGATTAACTGGCTCAAGATTTTTCAAAGGAGAGATAATGACACGCGATTCCGTGGCACGCATGGTTGACCATACACTGCTTAAGCCGGAAGCCACCATTGACGATGTGCGCGCTCTTATTGCAGAAGCACAACGTTTGGGCGCCTATTCGGTATGTGTATCCCCGTCGATGTTGCCGCTATCTGAAGATATAGAACTGGGCGATTTGAAACTTGCGACGGTTGTCGGGTTTCCCTCCGGTGCGGTTGCCTCAGAAGTTAAGGCAGCCGAAGCAGCACGAGCAGTAGCGGCCGGCGCAGACGAAATCGATATGGTGATCAACCTAGGCTATGTCAAAGAAGCAGACTGGGATGCACTCGAATTCGATATTGCGGTTGTGCGCGATGCGATTCCGTTTGCTGTGCTCAAAGTGATTATCGAATCAGCTGTGCTCACTGACGAAGAGATTGTGGCATGTTGCGAAATCGCTCGGGGAACGGGTGCCAACTTCGTGAAAACGTCTACCGGTTTTCATCCGGCAGGCGGAGCTTCAGTGCATGCAGTAGCACTAATGAAGAAAACCGTGGGTGATGATGTGGAAGTAAAGGCATCCGGCGGTATTCGTGACGGCAAGTTTGCAACCGAGCTGATCGCGGCAGGCGCTACTCGGCTGGGACTGTCTGCCACCGGCGTCGTTCTCGACTCGCTACCGTAAGCCTGCACTGGGACAAATAATTTATTTCGCGCAAACAAATATTCGGGCCGATAGTCACAGGGATTATCAACCCGAATATTTGCCTTTAGCACAGGGAGAACACACTAAAAGACAGTCGGCATAATGGCAGCTTAAAAAAGTCTCCGCCTGCCTTCTAGTACGATGCTCGTGTTACTCCTTCTGTGTTACCGCCGAGGTACTGATCGGCGAGGTTCTCAGTGGCCCGGGCTAAGAGCGCAACGTCAGCCCCGACCAGAATGAAATCGATCCCATCAGCCAAGTATTGCTTGGCCAACGTCGGATCGAAAGCGTTAATACCTACCGGCTTACCTACTTTACGCGCGGCAGCTACGACGGTGTCAATAGCGGCACGCACATCAGGGTGGCCTTGCTGACCGATAACGCCCATTGAGGCGGCAAGATCAGACGGTCCGATAAAAATCGCGTCTACGCCGTCGGTATTAAGAATATCGTCCACATTGGCCACTGCTTCGGCAGTTTCAATCTGGACGGTCAGCGATACCAGTTCCTCGTTAGCTCGAGTTAGATAATTATCTACCCGATTCCACCGTGCACCACGTGAAAGCGCCGAGCCGACACCCCGAACGCCAGCAGGCGGGTAGCGCACTGCGCGGACAGCTTCGGCAGCGTCTTCAGCGTTATTCACCATAGGAACGAGCAGATTCTGCGCGCCTAAATCCAGGTACTGTTTGATAATCACACGGTCGACTGACGGAACACGCACAATCGGAGTGACCGGGTACGCGGCAACTACCTGTAGTTGTAATTGGATCGACGCGAGCGATATGGGTGCATGCTCTCCGTCAATCATCAGCCAGTCGAGGCCGGCACCGGCACAGATCTCCGCATTGACGGTAGACCCAGAACTGAGCCACATTCCTACCAGGCCACGTTTGCGCTCAGGGTCGCGCAATAGCTGGCCGAAAGTGGGCGGTAACTCTAAACGAAGCGACAAGAGATGACTCCTAATTCACCGTAGTCACACAGTACCGAGTCTCCACGCTCAACCCACATAGGGCGGGTGAAGGAACCGGCGAGAATAATTTCGCCAGCTTCGAGCCGAGCACCGTGCTGATGGAACTTATTAGCCAGCCAAGCAACACCGGTTGCTGGATGATTGAGCACACCGGCTGCTACTCCGGTTTCTTCAATCGTCTCGTTCTTGTACAGGCAGGCTGAAACCCAACGCAGGTCAACGGCGTCGGGCTTAACCGGGTTACCGCCGATCACCATTGCACCGTAAGCGGCGTTATCCGAAATCGTATCGACGATCGTGCGGCCTTCCAGCTCAATATGCGAATTGAGGATCTCCAGCGCAGGAACGACGTATTCGGTAGCACGCAGTACATCGAAAATCGTGCAGTTCGGGCCTTCGAGCGGTTCCTTAAGGACGAACGCAAGCTCAACTTCGATACGGACGTTGAGGAAGCGATCATAGTCGATAACCGAGCCGTTTTCGTACACGGTATCGTCAAACATGACGCCGTAATCAGGCTCGGAAATCCCGGTGGCGGCTTGCATGGCTTTCGAGGTTAAACCAATTTTCCGGCCGACGAGGCGACGCCCGGCAGCAATTTGGCTATCGCGCCATACTCCCTGAATAGCGTAGGAGTCCTCCACAGTAGCTTCCGGATAACGGGCGGTGATGCGCTTAATAGGCTCACGGGTCTGATCGGCTTCGGCAAGTTCCGCAGCGATCTTTGTGATCACATCAGCTTCTAACATGTTTCTCCTTATTAGCTAGCGTTTAACCTGGTGTTCCCACAATAGCGGGAACACCAGGTTAATAGCTTGAAATTAATTAGCTAAGGTCGAAAATCGGCTCGAAGAAGTTGGCGAGCGATTCGGTGTCCTCCAGCGAGCAGATATGAGCAACGTACATATCCGGGCGGACGACGACGACGGCGCCATCGCGGGAAATACCGCGAGCTTCGAAGATGTCTTCCTTCGGGAACATATTGGTCATGCGTGGTCCGAGCGAGTCGGTCATGGCCTCAATGTTCGGGTGGCTGATAATACCGAACACCTGGTTCTTGTCTTCCAACTGCCACTTGCCGACGCGTGGACGGAAGATTTCCGGAGCATCGCCGAGCTCGAACTCGCGGTGTGGCTGCTGGTAGATGACCTTGACGTCGAATACCGAATTGATATCGTCGCCTTCCCTTGTGTGGCGCACTACCGGGGAGTTCGGATCGTTGCCCAGCCAGTCACCAAAGGCACGGAGCTTCGAGTCCTGAGCTGCCGCATTCGGCTCGTCAGCGAAGACGTAGATACGCCAGCGGCCGTCGGCTTCATGCAGGTGGCCCAAGCCCAGATCGTGTGCATCCGAGCGACGCATGACGCGGTAGGACTTGAAACGCTTGCCCAGCGGGTAGCCGGTTGCCAGCTCCTGCTTGGCGTCGGAAGCAACGAGCAGTGCCGGCGGGTACTGGGTACGGAAACCTGCCGGGAACTCCCAGGTGCGAACGTAGAAGTTCTCAATGGCTTCATCAGTGGACTTTTCACCAGCTGCCATACGGCCCGACCATTCGAGGTCGAAGTCGATGAGGTCCTGAGCAACCGGTTGACGCTCGGAGTTGTAGGTCCGGAGCAGGGACGGCGAGGAGTAGCCGCGCAGTACCTGTGCGAGCTTCCACGCGAGGTTGAAACCGTCCTGCATGGATACGTTCATGCCCTGGCCAGCCTTTGCCGAGTGAGTGTGGCAGGCGTCGCCGGCAATGAAGACGCGCGGATCTTGGGTTTCGCGGTTCTCTGGGAGAACGTCGTCGAAGCGCTCGGTTACGCGGTGGCCAACTTCGTAAACCGACCACCAAGCGGTTTCCTTAACCTCGTAGGAGTAAGGAGCCATAATCTTATTAGCCTTGGCAACGATTTCCTCGAGCGGAGTATTCCGAATTTCGTGGTTATCGTCTGCGTCCAGATCGCCGAGATCAACGTAGCTACGGAAGAGGTAACCACCTTCACGCGGAATGTGGAGGATCGAACCATGGTTCGAGTTAATAATTGCCTTGGTCATGGCATCCGGGAAGTTGGTGTCAACGAGGACGTCAGCAACACCCCATGCGTGATTGGAAATAACGCGCGAGTAGTTAGCACCAATCGACTCACGAACCTTGGAACGAGCACCGTCAGCGCCGAGGACGTACTTAGCGTATACGGTACGACGCTCGTCCTTGTTCGCAGCGCCGGTTCCAATAATGTGGCAAGCTACCGGGTATTCGCCATCTTGAACTTCAAGGGATTCGAGTGCCCAGCCGAAGTTAACCGGCATGCGGGTGGGCTGACGCTCCATAAAGCGGCGGTAGTAGTCAAGGACGCGTGCCTGGTTAACAACTAGGTGCGGGAACTCAGAAAGACCGGATGGATCGTCATCGGTCCAAGCGGTACGGGCAATATGATCCGGGTTTTCCGGATCCGGCTTCCAGAAAGCGGTTTCGGTAATCCGGTAGCCTTCTTCAATAATTTCTTCGGCGAAGCCGAAAGCCTGGAAAGTTTCAACTGAACGGGCTGCGATGCCGTCGGCATGGCCGAGGGGGAGACGCCCGTCGCGCGATTCAATAATACGAGCATGAATATCTGGGAATACCGACAGCTGAGCTGCGGTAATCATCCCCGCCGGGCCGGCACCGACGATGAGCACATCCATCTGGTCCGGTAGCTCCGGGCTACGGATAGTGCTCTCATCAGCCAGCTTGACGCGTGGATCTTCGGAAATATATCCGTGATGGTGGAACTGCATTGTTATCCCTTACTTTAAGTTTTAGCCCGAAGGTGGCTACGAGTAGCTCTTCGGGATGACGACGATGAACGCTTAAGCGCGCTACGCCCCTTAGCCGATGTCTGTTAAGGCCCGATCGAGTGATGCGAGCTTGTGTTGCCGAGCGAATAGTTCGATCTCCATCGGGTCCGCACCTTCGCGGATGAGCTTTAGCAGATGATCGTGTTGGTCAATGGAATTCATTGACCGCTCGGTGTCGAAGGTGAAGGACGAACGGCGAATCATAGTTACCCGGTCGGCTTCAGCGGTGAGGAGGGAAAGAATTCTAGTGTTTTCGCAAGATGCGGCGAGTATCCCATGGAACTCTTTATTGAGTTTCCGGTAGGTGACCGGGTCAAAGGTCTCAGCCTGGGTAATGGCTTTCATGCGTGCGTTCAAAGCAGCTGCCCGGTTGAGCGCAGCCTCGCTGGTGAACGGCGCTGCTAGCGCCGTGGCCGCACCTTCCAGATAAGCCAAGGCAGTCATTGACTCGGCATATCCGTGAACGTCTACGCGGGAAACCATAGCTCCCACATTGTGTTGGTAATCTACGAGGCCTTCGGCTTCTAGCCAGCGAACTGCTTCGCGGACTGGAACGGTCGACACCTCGTAGTCGGTAGCTAGCGCACTGAGCACCAGTCGGTAACCGGGAGAATACGTACCATCTAAGATCCGTTCGCGGATCTCGTGGTAGACGTAATCAGATTTTGATCGCGTTTGCGTCTTCTCCATGGAATTCTTTCTGAGTGGTGCTATAGATGAGGGGCCTGGGGTACAAGCCCCTCATCTATGAGCAACAGCGGATATTGGTCGGCTTTAGAAGCCAGCGCCGCGGTCGAAGGTAACTTCGGTGGCGCCAACCTCTTCGGCAACTTCCTCGATCTCGAGGTTGAGTTCGCGGTCAGCAGCCAAGCTGATATCTGCACCGGTACGGTCCTTAATGGTCAGCAGCGCGGCTGTACCAAGGAGCGTAACAACGAAGATGTAGACGGCAACTGACATTGAAGTGCCGGTGACACCAACTAGATAGGTGCCGATAAGCGGAGCGAAAGCGCCACCCAAGATAGCACCGAAGGCGTTGGCTAGGCCCGCACCAGAGTAACGGATCTTAGCCGGGAACATTTCGGCGAACATGGCAGCCTGTGGTCCGTAGGTAAAGCCAATGGGGATTGCCCATACTGCCATACCCAGTGCGATCAGAGCGTAGTTCTTGGTATCGAGGAGCTGGAAGAGCACCCATACCCATACGAGCTGAACAACGAAGCCGATCAGGTAGACCTTGACACGACCGATCTTATCCGACAGCCATGCAGAGAACATGGTGGTGAAGATCCACACGAAGGCGGTAAGCGAAACGAAGTTCAGAATCGTATCGCGCTCCAGTCCAAGCGTCTTGGTGGTGTAAGCCAAGATGAAGCCTCCAGCAATCATGTAGCCGGCAACACCGTTGCCCATGAACACCAGCATGCCCTGGATGAGCGGTTTCCACGCGGTGCGGAACGTATCGAGAATCGGCAGACGAACCTGGTCCTTTTCCTCGTCCGCTTCGGCAATCTCTTCCATCACCGGGGATTCGGAAACGCCCATGCGAATCGCGAAACCAATGACAATCAGAACGATTGAGAAGAGGAAGGGAACACGCCAACCCCAGGAAATGAACTGCTCTTCAGTGGTGAGCACCGAGGTGACGGTGAGCACCAAGGTAGCACCGAGCATGCCCATCGGCACACCGATCTGCGGGAAGCCACCGAAAAGGCCGCGCTTCTCCGCTGGAGCGTGCTCCACAGCCATCAGCGCTGCACCGCCCCATTCACCGCCAGCCGCAAAGCCTTGCATGATGCGCAAGATAATGAGTGCGATGGGTGCCCATACTCCGATGGTGGCGTAGGTGGGGAGCAAACCGATGAGGAAGGTTGCGACGCCCATGAGCAGGAGCGTCAGCACCAGCATGCCTTTACGGCCGATTCGGTCACCGAAGTGTCCAGCAACTGCCGCGCCGAGCGGGCGGAAGAAGAAGGACACGCCCACGGTGGCGAAGGAAATCAGCTGACCAGCCAGTGCACCGGCCTGTTCTACGAATGGATCGAAGAACAGGGGCGCCAGAATGATAGCTGCCGCATTTGCGTAGATGAAGAAGTCGTACCATTCGACCGCCGTACCCACGAGGGTACCAATGGCGACCCGCCGGTCTTCGCCCTTCTTCTCGTCAAGAACAAGCGTCTGTCCGCTTTTTGGATTAGCTGCCATAGGCCCTATACCTGCCCTCCGAGCTTAAAGCCCTTTTCCTTGTCGTCCTTACGGGTGTAGGAGAAACCGTCAGCACCGATGGTGACGTCGATTTCCTTGGCATCCGTGCGTGCCACGAGCGGCTGCAGGTTGCCATCGAGGTCGAGAACGCGTGAAGCGTCGGTGTACCAGGACGGTACAACCGGGTTGCCCCACCAGTCACGACGCTGGTTGTCATGAACGTCCCAGGTGACAACCGGGTTGTCTGGGTCGCCGGTGTAGTAGTCCTGGGTGTAGATCTCAACGCGGTGACCATCCGGGTCACGCAGGTAGAGGTAGAAGGCGTTGGAGACGCCGTGACGGCCCGGGCCACGCTCGATCTGGTCGGACATGCGAAGAGCGCCGAGCTTGTCGCAGATTGCGAGGATGTTGTGCTTTTCGTGGGTAGCGAATGCAATGTGGTGCATACGCGGGCCATCGCCACCGGTCATAGCGGTGTCATGGACGGTCGGCTTACGACGTACCCATGCTGCGTAGGTCGTGCCCTCGTCGTCCTTAATCTCTTCGGTAACGCGGAAGCCGAGGTCTTCCATGTACTTGATAGCGGATGGAACATCCGGGGTGACCTGGTTGAAGTGGTCAAGGCGGACGAGCTCGCCCGGAACCTGACGCTCGTAGTGCCAAGCGAGACGCTCGACGTGGTCAACCTCGTAGAAGAATTCGTACGGGAAGCCGATCGGATCAACAACGCGTACTGCGTTGTAAACGCCGTCGACGAAGCTGCCGCGACGAACTTCGCAGCCGAGCTCCTCGTAGAAAGCTGCTGCCTTCTCGACTTCTTCCTGGGAACGTACCCGGAAAGCGAATACTGCAACTGCTGCAACATCGCCCTTGCGCAGTACGAGGTTGTGGTGGATGAATTCTTCTGCAGAGCGCAGGTAGATAGCATCCTCGGTTTCCTTGGTTACCACGAGGTTGAGAACGTCTACGTAGAAGTGACGCGACTTCTCAAGATCGGTAACGACGAGTTCCATGTATGCAACGCGCAGAATATCTGGTGCTGGTGCATTAGGGGTTGGGATGGCGTTCGACATTATTTGTCTCCTTTGACGTTGTGCTGTTTTTCTTTTTGTAGTAGTGGATAATGTGGCGGGCCAAGCAACCAGGTTGGGCACTAAGCCCGCCACAAGGTTTCAGGTTTAGGCGCTTGGGCCACCTAGACCCAGATCGTTTTCGGCGTATCCGGTGGCTCCGAAACGCGTCGTGTGAACATCACCGAGGGTGAGATGGATCGTCTGCTGAATCGTGTAGAAGTCCAGCGAACGGTATCCGCCTTCATGCCCTAGGCCCGATCCCTTAACACCACCGAATGGGGTGCGCAGGTCGCGGACATTATGGGAGTTGATCCAGACCATGCCGGATTCAATTCCATGGGAGAAGTTGTGAGCGCGCTGAACGTCATTGGTCCAGACGTAAGCAGCGAGACCGTACTCGCAGTTATTTGCGAGTTCGAGAGCTTCTTCTTCGGTGTCGAACGGGGTAATCGCAACGACGGGGCCGAAGATTTCTTCTTGGAAGATACGGGCATCCGGAGCGACGTCAACGAAGACGGTCGGACGGATGTAGTTACCTTCGGGAAGATTTTCGGGGCGGTAGCCGCCAGCAAGGAGGCGAGCTTCCTTCTTACCGATCTCAATGTAATCGGTAACCTTCTTGTAGTGCTCCGGGTGAACGAGGGCTGCAACTTCGGTGTTTGGATCCGAAGGCGGGCCAACGACAACCTTGTCGGAGCGCTCAGCGTAAGCCTTGATGAACTTGTCGTAAATCGAGCGCTGGACGAGCAGACGCGAAGAAGCGGTGCAACGTTCGCCGTTGAGCGAGTAAACGCCAAACAGGGTCGAATCGAGAGCAGCTTCAAAATCGGCGTCTTCGAAAATAATTGCCGGGGACTTGCCGCCCAGTTCGAGCGACAGGTGCTTCATGTTCTCTGCAGAGTTCTTGAAGATCATCTTGCCGGTAGCCAGCGAACCGGTGAAGGAAATCAATGGAACGTCCGGGTGCTTAACCAGTGCGTCACCAGCGTCAGCGCCGAAGCCGTTAACAATATTGAATACACCAGCAGGTACACCTGCGCGTTCCATAATTCCGCCCCAGAGCTGAGCAGAGGTGGGGGTGAATTCAGCAGGCTTGAGCACAACGGTACAACCGGATGCCAGAGCCGGACCCAGCTTCCACGATTCCTGCATGAACGGGGTGTTCCACGGGGTGATCAGACCTGCTACGCCATGCGGCTTGCGGTTGACGTAGTTGAGCTGACGACCCGGCATCTTGAATGCGTCGTCGACGCCGGCAACGATCAGGTCGGCGAAGAAACGGAAGTTCTCAGCTGCACGGTTAGCCTGACCACGAGCCTGACGGATCGGCAGACCCGAATCGAAGGACTCGATCTCAGCGAGGGTATCGCCGAGCTTTTCGACTTCCTCAGCGATCCGGTAGAGGATCTTGGAACGCTGACGCGGGAGCATCCGCGGCCATGGGCCTTCCTCGAAAGCCTTCTTAGCTGCTGCTACTGCGCGATCCACGTCTGCTTGGCTACCAGCAGCGGCCTGCAGGTAGACCTGATTGGTGGTTGGCTCGAGAACATCAAAAGTTTCTCCGGAAACCGAATCAACGAACTCGCCGTTGATGTAGTGGCGGATCTTATCTGGAAGACCAGCGGGCTTATTCATGTAGTACTCCTTAGGATTTTTCGGGGTGGTCGTGGTGTGCGGTTAGTTTTTTGCGGCAAGCCACTCGTTGTAGCGCTCGCGCCAAGCAGCGTTGAGCGGGTAGAGGCCATTGACGGATTCGCCGGCGGCAACCATCTCAGCAATGAACTCTTCTTCGGATTCTTGCTGCTCGCTGTCAGCAACGAGCTGCTCGATAAGGGCTGGCGGGACGACGATTGCGCCGTCGTCGTCGCCAATAATGATGTCGCCGGGCTGAACGGTTGTTCCGCCACAGGAGATTGTGATGTCGGTGTCCCACGGAATGTGGACACGACCAAGAACAGATGGGTGAGCGCCCTGAGCCATAACCGGCAGGCCAACTTCGGCTACCGGAGCCCAGTCGCGAACTGCACCGTCGGTGATAATGCCGGCTGCGCCGCGAACCTTGGCGCGTAGCGCAAGAATATCGCCGAGGGTGCCAGCGAACTCGAAGCCGCGAGCTTCCATCACGAGCACTTCACCTTCGTTGACGGTGTCAATAGCGCGCTTCTGCGCGTTGTAACCGCCACCCTTAGCCTTGAACAGGTCAGGGCGGTGAGCGACGTAGCGCAGGGTACGAGCCCGGCCCACGATCTTCTGTCCGGGGATCATCGGGTGGACGCCATCGATTGAGCAGTTGGCGTAACCGCGCTGACGCATCTGCGAGGAAAGCGTGGCCAAAGCGAGGTTGGAAATCCGCTCGCGCAGTTCATCGGTGAGCTCGAATTCTGGCTCCAGACCTGCGGCTTCACGCGAACCCCAAGCGTCGATCTTTTGCTGCTCGGGAGCCTGCGGTGCAGAGCCGATGTTGGCTACTGCGTCACCAGCGACGACGCGGGTGGTCAGCGGGCCGGAGGTGATCGACGGATCGTCTTCGGAGAAAACTTCAACGGTGACTTCTTGGCCAGGCTGCAGAACCGAAGAGCCAGCCGGGGTGCCAGTGAGGATAATGTCGCCCGGTTCGAGAGTCATAAAGCGGGAGAGATCGGCAATGAAATGAGCGAAGGAGAACAGCAGGGTGGAAGAGGAATCTTCTTGAACAACTTCGCCGTCAACCGTAGCGCGAACTGCTAGCCGATCTGGGCGGACGAGGGACGCGTCGATAAGCTTCGGGCCGATCGGCGTCATACCGTCGCCAGACTTTGAACGAACATTGGAGCCTTTGTCAGCGGCGCGTAGATCGAGCAGACCCATGTCATTGGAAGCAGTGACGTAGGAGACGTAATCCCATGCTTCTTCCTCGGATACGTTGCGGGCTGCCTTGCCCATGACGACGGCGATTTCAGCTTCAAAAACCAGCAGTTCGGTGTTATCCGGACGAACAACCTCGCCCGGGCCGGTCAGCGAAGACGAAGCCTTCATGAAATAGGATGCCTCAGCGGGAATGCGGCCGCGCTGAGCTGCCCGAGAGGGGTAAGAAAGGTGGACGGCAATAATCTTGCCTGGCGCCTGCCCGAAGGTTTCGGTAATGATGTTCGTGGTCATCCCTGCTCCTGTACGTTTGTACACCAATGTACGTTTCGAGAGTAACAATTCGCGGTAGACTTTTGTTTTGTTAGGCCGACCTGTGAATTTATCGAATCGTATATTTTCTCGTATATGATTTCGTGATATGATCATCGTGCAAAAAAGATCACTTGTCAAGCAATTAATCTAAATTGCCCCAAAATGCTCAGCCAGAGTAAGGAAGCTCATGGCCACAAAACCCAATAAAACCCTTGAAAACACTGGAGTTTCTATGTCAAAGAAAATTGCCGAACTACTTTCGCGAATTCCCACCGATCTCTACCTCGACGGCGAGTTTCGTCCCTCGTCTTCCGGTAAACGTTTCGACGTTTTGAACCCAGCAACAGGCGAAGTGCTCACCACTGTTGCCAATGCAACGCCGGAAGATGCAGCTCATGCGATGGATTTGGCGGCCGCAGCACAGGACAAGTGGGCAGCCACCGCTCCACGCGAGCGCGCTAATATCCTGCGTCGCGCTTTTGAACTTGCCACTGGTAAATACCGTGACGATCTGGCAATGGTTATGACCTTGGAGATGGGCAAGCCACTCGATCAGGCTTACGGAGAAGTCACCTATGGCGCGTCTTTCTTGGAATGGTTTGCCGATGAAGCTGTGCGAATCCGTGGAGACTACTTCCGTGTTCCGGAAGGCCACCTGCAGGCGATTGTGGTACGCCGCCCAGTTGGGCCGTGTCTGCTGATTACCCCGTGGAACTTCCCGTTGGCGATGGCTACCCGTAAGGCGGGTCCGGCTTTTGCTGCTGGTAATGTGGCGATTTTGAAGCCGTCGAGCGAAACTCCGCTTACTGCGCTGATGTTCGCCAAGATTATGGATGAAGCTGGACTGCCGGCTGGCGTGCTGTCGGTTATCCCGTCGTCTTCCTCCCGGGCAATTACCGGCCCACTCATTCAGGACCCGCGCATGCGCAAGGTATCCTTTACAGGCTCTACCCAGGTTGGTAAGGCGCTGCTGAAGGAAGCAGCTGATAACGTACTGCGTACCTCGATGGAGTTGGGCGGAAACGCGCCATTCATCGTTTTCGAAGACGCCGATGTGGACTACGCCGTTGAATGTGCAGTTCTGACCAAACTGCGTAATATGGGCGAAGCTTGCAATGCGGCAGATCATTTCTTCGTGCATGAGTCCCTTTATGAAGAGTTCACTGAGAAGTTCACTGAGGCCATGTCGAAGAAGACCGTGGGTGACGGATTTGACGGTGCCGACGTCGGCCCGGTCGTTTCCCGCAAGCAGCTCGTAGATCTCTCCGCGATGCTCGACCAAGCGATTGCTGACGGCGCGGTAGTGCGTGTTGGCGGTAAGCGTCCAGAAGGCGGTGGTTTCTTTATTGAGCCAACCGTTATTACCGATGTACCGCTTGACTCAGCCATTGTTACTGAAGAAATCTTTGGCCCGTTGGCTCCGGTTATGAAGTTCAGCGATGAGAAGGAACTTATTAAGTCGATTAATAAGGATTCGGTTGGACTTTCCGGTTACTTCCACACGAAGGATATGGATCGGGTTATGCGTCTAGCTGAACAGCTCGAAATCGGTATGCTTGGCGTCAACTCGGCAACCATTTCTAATGCTGCGGCACCGTTTGGTGGTATGAAGCATTCGGGAATGGGTCGTGAAGGCGGTAAGGAAGGCATCGAAGACTACTTGCAGACTGTTTACGTAGGTATGCCGGCTCCGAATTTCGAGCCCTACCTCTAAGCTTCGTAAGTCTTAGTACATACACATATTCGTGTGCCACTTGGTGCCTGTACCTTTACGGCGCTGGCGTGGCACACGAATATGTGTGTTATTGACAGTCAAGGGGCCGCTTAGCGTTTGTGCCTTGCGGTGCTGGTGTGACACGCGAATGTGTGTGTTATTGACAGTCAAGTGGCCGCTTGGCGTTTGTGCCTTGCGGTGCTGGTGTGACACGCGAATGTGGTTCTCCGTGGTTTGTTGACCTTGGTGAACTGGTACATGTTTTTTCGCTAAGTACGGCTACAGCTAGTGCATTTTGCGCCTAGCTCTCAGGTTTCGCATCTCAAATTCAGGTTTTACGTCCAGAAATGGATCCAGAGTCCCGCTCGCGGCTCCCCCCAACACCTACTTCCGGCTCTCTCAAGCTCGTTCACAGCTCCTCAAGCCTCGCTTCCGACCCTCCAGAGCTCACTTTCAGCTCCCCAAAGTCCGTTTTCTGTTCCCCAAATTAGGGAAAATC
>JAAYWS010000083.1 GCA_012516575.1 Actinomycetaceae bacterium | reverse complement strand
TATTTTGCGGTTTGTTGGCTTCGGCAGACTAAATATTGAGGATTTCTCCGGTTGGAAGAGTCGGCACGGGTGTAAGAAGTCGATTTCTCCGGTTGGAAGAGTCGGCACGGGTGTAAGAAGTGGATTTCTCCGGTTGTAAGACTCGGCAGGGCTATTTAGTGCTTGGCACAGTGCCTTCAGCGCGGCTGATGGCATCTAATCTGTTGTTTTTGTGGCGGTTTTAGGCTGGTTTTTCTGGACTACTTGTCATCCTTGCTGGATAGAGTGGCTATGCCTCCGATTTTCAGGGGCATCACCACGCTATCCAGCAAGGATGACGGGTTCTGCCCGACAGGACCTGTCTCCAGCTCCAGAATTCATGTAAATGAACAGTATTATTTAGCGGCTCTTCGCAATTGAGCGTGTAGTTGCTTATCGGTGAGCTATTCGGCTGCTGTTAGTAAGGTTTTACGGTTGGTGAACAGCCGGTCAAGACCAAGCAAAGTAGAAGCATTCAGGTCAATAAACGTAAGACTCTTCATGAGGGCTTCGTGATCACAAATAGATGATCAGAACACTCTTATATCTCATCCAAAACTCTCGCCCCTTCCCACCACCACTACGCGCTCAACTATGAAGAGCCCCTATATGTATGCGTTGTGTACACACATAGCAGCATGAGTGAGTCGGATTTCTAGATTATGGCCGCATCGTGTCACATAGCGCACGATACGGCGATAATCCCGAAATTCGGCTCAAAAGTAGCGCAGTATTGGCGGTGTCGGCTCAAAAGTAGCGCAGTGCTGGCGGTGTTGGCGAAAAAGTAGCGCAGTGTTGGTGGTGCTTGCTTGGGTGCCACGGTCAACCGTGGAGAGCTGCTTAATTCTCTTCGAAATCGAGATGCGCTAGTTCGATATTAAACGCCTGTGCCACACCGGGCTCATATAGCAAGCCATTATGGGTGCTTAGACCCTGCGCCAACTCCGGCAGATTACGGCAAGCCTGTTCCCAGCCCACTTCTGCAAGTTCGATGCAGTACTTCATCGTCGCATTCGTGAGTGCGTAAGTAGAGGTATAGGGGACGGTGCCTGGCATATTGCCTACACAGTAGAACAGCGAATTCGCGAACTCGAAAATGGGGTCGTCATGGGTAGTCGGACGTGAAGGTTCGAAGCACCCACCCTGGTCAATTGCCACATCCACGAGCACCGACCCAGGCTTCATGCTCTTAACCATCTCAGTGCTCACCAATCGTGGAGTACGAGCGCCAGGAATAAGCACGGACCCGATCACCACATCGGCGTCTTTAATTCCCTCGGACACTGAAAGCTCAGTGGAGTACTCAGTGTGGATCGTCCCCTTTGAAATATCGTCGATGTAGCTCATCCGACGGAAATCAATGTCGTAAATGGTGACGTCGGCGCCCATTGCAGAAGCGATTTGTGCAGCTTCAAAACCGACCGTACCACCGCCAATTACCATTACTCGAGCAGCGCGCGTTCCGGGAACCCCACCCATAACAAGCCCACGCCCACCGGTAGACTTGAGCAACATGTGTGCAGCCAATTGCCCGGCCAGCCGTCCAGCAACCTCTGACATCGGTGCGAGCAACGGCAAATGCCCATCGGGACACTCCACAGTCTCATAAGCGAAAGAAGTGACTTTCCGGGCCATTAATTCGCGAGTGATCTCTTCACTTGCCGCCAGATGCAAATACGTGAAAAGAATATGCCCTTCGTGCATGAAGTCGTATTCGCTTGGCATAGGCTCTTTTACTTTGAGAATAAGCTCGCCACGTTCCCACACTTCGGCGGCAGTCGGCACGATAGTAGCGCCTACCTTGGCATAGTCCTCATCTGAAATTGAAGATCCAACGCCCGCCCCGGATTGGATGAAAACTTCATGTCCGCGTCGTACCAATTCATTTACTCCCAGAGGGGTGATGGCAACACGGAACTCGTTGTTCTTAACCTCGGTTGGGACGCCGACGCGCATAACTTCTCCTCGAAATCAGATACGTAATAGTGTGATTCTACGCGGTTAACGCCCTGTTCTTGCGGACATCTGGCCTAAATAGACAGTGGTAATGGTTACCAAATAACGTGAAAAGAGTCGAACCCGGATAACCGGGCTCGACTCTTTCCAGATCTAGCAAGCTAAAACTGTGCTGCTACGCGGGGCGTTTTAGAGCAGACCGTCAAGCTTGAATGCACGAATCGGGTTGCCAACTACCAGCTCGCGAATCGCTTCGAAAGCCTCGTCCATATCCAGACGATGCTCAGCAACCAGCTTTGCCACGTAGCCGGAGTCAATACGACGAGCCACATCATGGCGGGCCGGGATCGACAAGAACGCACGCGTATCATCAATAAAGCCGGAAGTACGGGTAAAGCCTGCGGTTTCGGTAATCGAACCGCGGAAACGAGCCATAGCCTCCGGAGCGTCAATGAACCACCACGGCACACCGATGAAGAAGGACTTGTAGAAGCCTGCTAGCGGTGCGAGCTCACGGGAGTACACGGACTCGTCCATCGTGAACGCAATCATTTGCAGGTTTTCGGAAGCACCGAAATCAGCCAGCGCAGGCTGGAGATTATCAACGAATTCGGTCTTCAACGGGATGTCACATCCGACGTCAGCACCGAACTTATTGAAGGTCGGGGTGTGATGGTTACGGTAAACCGCGGGGTGCAAGGTCATAACAAGACCGTCTTCGGATGCCATACGTACCTGCTCGTACATGAAGGAACGACGTAGCGCATCACATTCTTCAGGGCTTGCCTTACCAACAAGCGCAAGCTGGTAAATCCGCTCGGCTGCGTCATCTGATAGGCGAGCAGTACCCGGATCGCGGTGCGAGTGGTCCGTGGAAATCGCACCATTTTCCTTAAAGTATGCGCGACGATTTTCCATCGCCTCGTTGAAACCAGCAAAGGTGGTGGTGTCGACGCCGGATGCTTCCGAAAGATCCTTAAGCAGCGACGGCCAGTCCTCGCGGCACGGTTCGAGGTACTTGTCTGGGCGGAAAGTCGGTACCACAATGCCATCAAAAGTATCGTCTTCGCGAATCTTCTTGTGATAGCGCAGGTCATCGACCGGATCGTCAGTGGTGGCCAAGAAACTCATCGGGAAGCTCTTGTACAGAGCACGTGGCCGGAATTCGGGGGTGGTGAGCTTTTCGGCGATGGCATCGTAGATCTCGTCAGCGGTTTCTGCCGACGGACGCACCCGAATATCAAAGAACCGGTAGAGTTCGTTTTCCATCCAGTACTTCACCGGAGTACCCCGGTAGAGCCACCAGTTCTCACATAGAATACGGAAAGCCTTGCGCGACTGCTCTTCAGAAAAATCTTTCTGGCCCACGCCAAGGTCTGCTAGATCCACGCCATTGGAGTGGAGCATCCGGTTCACGTAATGGTCCGGAGTAATTAGCAAAGATGTGGGATCTGTAAAAGGAATATCGTCCGCAATCCATTCCGGTGGAACGTGTCCGTGCGGCGAAATAATGGGTTCGTCCTCAATGGATTTGTACAATTCACGAGTAATTTCCCGAACCTTCGGATCTGTAGGGAAGAGGCGATCGGGATGTGGTTGAAGCTTCATTGCTACCTTTCTCGCCGCATGCGGCTATATATAGATGATCTTGAATAAGATCACACGTAATTTAAGAATAATTCTTTCCGACGCAAAGGACTACCGTTCCACGCTGGTGAATTTCTATTCTGCTTAAATGAATATTTGAGAGTACCCATTTTGGGACACTCGTCCTATTTCGCTAGGACACTTGTCCTATTCACAAAATAACAAAAATACCCCTAATAATCTGTAATTACGCGAATCACACGAGTGATTGTGTCGCCTAAATAGCGCGCGGAAGACGTACCGCCTAAGGTAAGGGCATGAGTGACGGTTGCCTTATCGTGGGCTTAGGAACGCCGAAATCTCCCGCACCGGAAGATATTCGTGATTTCCTTAAGCCCTTTCTTTCTGACCCTTATGTCGTTGATTTCCCGCGTTGGCTGTGGAAACCAATCTTGAATCAGATCGTTTTGCGAGTGCGACCGAAAAAAGTTGCTCCAGAATATCAGGCGATTTGGACGAAAGCTGGCTCACCGCTAGAGGTCTACACCTTGGCCCAACGCGCCGCACTGGAAGCTGAACTGCGCAAGGACCATCCCGACGTCGTCGTTGGACATGCCATGACGTATACCGAGCCGTCAATTGCCCAAGCGATCGCAGAAATGAACGTCGATAATCTCGTTCTGATCCCGCTTTACCCGCAATATGCGCCTTCGACGGTTGC
>JAAYWS010000082.1 GCA_012516575.1 Actinomycetaceae bacterium | reverse complement strand
CTTCTACTGCCGCCGCGTCAAGAGTGTCTAGATGTTCGCTCACCGTGCCCGTATCGCCGCGAACCACCGGCCCGGTTTGTAACGCTTCACCGGAGTTAAGCGCCCCTTCCACAGCCGCCGTCAGTAACGGACGCAGGTATTCCCCGTTCATTCCAACGCTGTGTAAAATCCGTACTGCTTGAGCCACCAAAGTCACCGCATGGTTGGCACCATGTGCGAGCGCCGCATGATACAGCGGGCGATCTCCTTCAGCGAGAATGAATCCTTCCCCACCCATTTCTGCCACTAATGCCAATCCGATCGGTTGGAAAGGCGCCGCCGCAGTAACCGCAAATGGGCATCCTTGCAAACGCGCCACATCTAGCGACGTCCCAGTAAACGTCATCGCCGGATGGATCGCCAAACCAATCGCACCTTGTGCCATCGCTGGTTTGAGCACGTCGGTGCCGTAACGGCCGGCTACATGGACGAGGATCTGCCCAGGTTGCCAAGCTCCAAGTTCAGCTAAGCCGGAGACGAGACCGGGCAGTTCGTCGTCAGGCACGGCGAGGATCACAAGTTCGGAGCGTTCCACAATCGCATGCACATCCAACGCGGGCACACCCGGAAGCATGGTTTCGAGCCGGTCAATAGAAGCCTCCGAGGTGGCGTAGGCGCCGACGATCTGGTGCCCGACCGCACGTAGCGCACTGCCAAGTGCCGCGCCCACTCGCCCGGCGGAAATAATACCGATCCCCATACGCCCGGTTTTATTGTCGAGATTATCCACGAAACACCCTCGTCTTCCAGTCTTCTAACGACTCTGAAACCCCTACTGCCCGCGCCTGCTTGGTCAGTTCATTCTGTGTAGCGAGCAGTTCACTCACTTGGTCTATCCCAAAGTTTTTAACCTGCCCTCGTACTTTACCGGCAACCAGCGCAACGTTAAGAGTTGCCAGTTTCAGCCGACGCTGCACTGGCCCCTGATACATCCCCGCCGACTGTGTATGGTCTTGGAAAATGATTTCCACGCTACGCCAGAAACGACCTTTCCGAATAGCAAGCACATGCATATTGGCATGCACTCCGCGCGAAGTCCACCCAATCGGGTCCAATACGCGTCCCTGTTTAACAGGAATCGAAACGCGCTGGCTTTCCCCGCGGCCTTTCAAAAGTTCGTGTAAGAATGCGGCGTCGTCGTCCGTTCCAAGCCTTGGAAAAATCGTTGGGAGTATACGGTAAATTTCGGCACGCGTAGCGCACGGGATCGGAGCGTAAGCCGCTTCTTGGATCTCTTCGAGCGACATTCCCGCAACCGTCAGATCAACTCTCCACCAGTCTTTGAACCTCCATAGCAAAGGTTGGTACAGCTGGACTGCATGAATGCGCGTCGGCGGCAAGGAACGCGTGGTGAGCTTAACCAGTCCGGCCCGCGTGCGCAGGCCATTTTCGGATAAATAGACGGTGGAGCCGTATCCGGGCGCAAACATTTTGATCGCCGACACAATAGCCGGCAAACTAACTATTCCGGCACTAAAAAACAGGCCGCCGCGTTGAACACCGTCGAGGAAATAATCTCCGACAAGCGCAAGAATCACAAGAATTGCAGAGAACAGCGCCGAACCTATAACTGGACCGGTCAACAGTGTGGACACGACCAGCCTCTTGGTGGACAGGCTATAGATGAGATGGTCGTTTTCCATATCGTCCGGGTCGAATACTGGGATATTGACGACGCCGGGTGCGGGTGACAGTTCGATGGTCGGCGGCAACCCGCGACGTACGTTATCAAGACTGCGCAAGATTTCTTTGCGTAGCAAACCGCAGTCTTCCATTGTAAGAAGACCTAGGTTAACGGGTTTTTCGCCGTACCCGGCAGCATCAACCTTCACCGACCCGAAACCGAAAATACGGCCAAGAAGTTTTTGTTGGACTTCAACGCTTTGGATTCGATCCCAGCGCACGTGGTCGTAACGTTTAAAAATAATGCCGGCGCGAAAGTGCACACCGGAATCAATCACCGCAAAAGACTTAAACTTCCACGACAACGCCGCAGAGCCCAAAATTAATAGTGAAATCCCAAGGAGAACCAAGAACCCGATAGCGATGTTTTTAGCAGTAAGTAGCTGGACTACCTCACCGTAGAATTCGGCCATGCCCGATTCAAGAGCATCGAAGAACACGTAGATGGGGACGCCGGCAAGCCACACCCAAAACGCACCTAGATCGGATAGCGGGGTGGCTTTGTGGAACTTACGCCAAGCGCTTGCGGGTACGGCATCCGCGCCGAGTTGAGCGGCCTCGGTTCTCACAGCCCCTCCAACTTTGCTTCGCCGAGAGCGGTGAGTTTAGCGCGGAGCCGGTCAGCTTCTGATTTTTTGACGCCGGGGATGGTGGCGTCAGTAGTGGCGGAGGCGGTCACAAGTTCGACTGAAGCAAGATCGAATAATGACATCAACGGGCCGGTTCCCAGGTTGACTTGTTGCATGCGCCCATAGGGAACTACTTCGAGACGACGGAACATAATACCGTGGACTACGACCAGCTCATTTTCTAATTCGGCATAACCGACTACTTTGGCCCGGCGTCGTGCAATAAAAACGTCAAGCGCAGCTGTTACAAGAACGTAGCCCAGTGCAATCCGCCAGACTAAATCAGGAATTTTTAAACTGTCCGACAGCACGGCCATTACCACGACCGCAATAAGCACGACTGTCCACGCGCTCAGATGCCTAATCGTGGCTACCGTAATGTAACGCGAGTCGACCGGGGTGAACTCGATGGACTCCGCTAAAGGATTTCGCATACTTCAAACGCTACCACCGGCCTCGGACAGGATCCTAAGCCGCTCGGCCTACTGTAAACATGTGTCAGCATGTTGCAGTAGGCCAATTGTTAAGCCGTGCTCGCCCCGGCTTCGGCGGCCGGGTCATCGTCGTCAGTGCGGCACCAGTTTTCGGCCAATAGGGCGGCACCCGTCATCGCTAGCGAAGCCACACCCGCACTACCAATATGCCAAATCTGTTCCATCATGACCGCTGAGGTGGAAGTGTAGGCGTATCCCACGCCCACACCCGCACTCACACCGCTGATAATTGCACCGGCCCGCGACACTGCTTGGCTAAGTAGCCATACCCGGGCCGCATGTAACGGGCTAAGCGCTCGCTTTCTTTCCCGGTAATTGCGTACACCCCAGCCCTGCCAGAGCATAACAACGCCAATCGCCAACGGCACTAAGGATAAACCACTAGGGATAACAACCGGTGCTCGGCCAGTTCGGAGCCAAATATCGGTAAGGAAAAAAGTAGTGACGGCACTGACCAGAAAAAGCGCACCGATCATCCACAGCGGGGTGGGTTGTAACCGCCCGTTGTTTTCCTGATCGTCACGCCTGCCGGTCACTTGCCCTGATCCTCTTCATCCCAGTCGTCGAAATCGCGCATAAAATTTTCAAAAATGTCGTCAAAGTCTTCGAAATCATCTGCCGACTCAGTACCGGCAGGTCCCGACGGCGGAAAACCGGGGTGCGCTGAAGGCCCGGGTTGCCCTGAGGGTCCGGGGTGCGCTGAAGGCCCGGGGTGCCCTGAAGGTCCGGGGTGCCCTGGCGATCCAGGCTGCCCCGGGAAAGGTTGCCCAGGGAAAGGCTGCCCCGGTGATCCCGGCGGCGGCCCGGGGAAACCCGGCGGGAACGGCCCCGTATAACCCGGCGGCGACCCGGGGAAACCCGGTGGCGGCCCGGGGAAACCCGGCGGGATGGGACCCGTATAACCTGGGGGAGCCGGAATTACGATTCCACCAAAGGGAAACGGCGGCTCCGGAGGCGAAATATCGAGATCCCCCACATTAGCCACCTGCTGATCCTTAACCTGTGCTAATAGCTCAGCAACTGCTACTCCGCCCAGCCGTGCCAAAGGATCGATTTCGTACCAAGGCTCAAGTACAAACCGGCGTTGAGCCGCTCGCGGATGGGGCAAGCTAAGCGCCGGATGGTCAGAAAGAAACTCTCGCCGTTGCTCATCGGCTTCGAATACCGCGATCACGTCAATATCGAGCGTGCGGGCTCCCCAACGCTCGGTGCGGACCCTCCCATGTTGTTGCTCAACTTCTTGCGCAAATGAAAGAAAATCCGCCGGAGCAAGGCTGGAACGAATGATCGCCACCGCATTGGAATACGTGGGTTGCTCGGGCTGTCCCGGTTCAAGTATCGGCTCGGACTCATACAGCGAAGAAACAATTGGTTCGTGTATTTCCGCATCCTCGTCGTTCATCATAACCAGCTCGAAAATCGCGTTTTCAATATGCTCGCGCGAGTCTTCCAAATTCGAACCCAGCCCGACCACATAATCGCGTTCGATCCCCTCGACGAACAAAGCACCTGTCCGGTGAATAGTTACCGCAACATTCTTGAATTCGTGTTCGATCGGCGCTTGTGGTTTATTCACGGTTACTTTTACCGTCTGGATTCGCATATCAGCAAGCAACGCATCAGCAATCCGATGTGCCAACGTCTCAATCAGGTCGCAGTGCTCGCCCTGAATTACGCCCACGATTTTGTCGGCAATCTCGGCATAGTTGACCGTGTCGGAGATATTATCGCTAGCTGCGGCCCGCTTTGTTACCGCCTGAATTACCACATCCACAACAAAAGGCTGAGGCGTTACATGTTCGGAGGCGAGCACACCGTGCGTGCCATATGCGGTAAGCCCTTCGAGCAGAATTCGGTCGGGGCTAAAAAGCTGGTCAAGTTCAATCATTAC
This sequence comes from Actinomycetaceae bacterium, assembly GCA_012516575.1. Taxonomy (GTDB): domain Bacteria; phylum Actinomycetota; class Actinomycetes; order Actinomycetales; family Actinomycetaceae; genus Arcanobacterium. The sequence continues at coordinate 8,509 of JAAYWS010000082.1, read as the reverse complement.
GCCAGATCCATCGCTGATTCTTGTAGCTTCAGTGCAGTCGCAACCGCCGCAACCGAAGCAGCCACATTATGTACCCGGGTTGCCCACACATTGTGTAGCGCTAAATAACCCGAAATCACCGCCGTCGGCACATCGCGATCCGTTGGCACGCCGCCAACTAAGTCGCCAATGAACCGTTTACGGGACTGTCCGATCAACACCCGATGCCCTAAATCATTGAGCTCGTCAATCGCACGCAAAATCACCCAATTTTCTTCACCGGGCTTTGCAAAACCCAAACCCGGATCGAGAATAATCCGTTCCCGCGCAATCCCGGCAGACACTGCCCGATCCCGAGCTTCTTTAAGTTCTGCAAACACTTCTGCAACCACATCCGTGTACGTGGCGTACTGGTCCATGGTGACTAGGTCCCCGCGCATGTGTTGCAAAATATAGTCGCAATCAAGCCCAGCAACCGTGCTCAACATTTCCGGATCAGCCAGCCCGCCGGTTACGTCGTTAACAATATGCGCGCCTGCTTCCACACTCCAGCGCGCGGTATCAGCGTGATAGGTGTCAACTGATACTTGCACTCCCCGCTTATTACCTTCAGCCGAAAGCACGCGAACCACTTCACCGATCCGCTCCCACTCCTGCTTAGGTGTTAGCGGCGTAAAGCCCGGACGGGTTGATTCCCCACCAATATCAAGAATCGTGGCACCCTGATCCATCAGTTCGCGGCCATGCGCAATCGCCGCGGCCGGATCAGCCCAGCTCCCACCATCAGAAAACGAGTCCGGCGTAACATTCACAATCCCCATTATTTTCATGGTGTGCCTCCTGCCTTGTGCCTGCGTCGCCCGCTACTTCTTCGCCATAATCAAACTCATTGCTTCGGCGCGGGTTGCAACTTCACGCAAAGACCCACGCACTGCCGAAGTGACGGTTTTCGAACCGGGCTTACGCACGCCTCGCATCGACATGCACATATGTTCCGCTTCAATAACAACAATCACGCCGCGCGCATTGAGCTTATTAACCAAAGCATCAGCCACTTGAGAAGTGAGTCGTTCTTGAACTTGCGGACGCCGCGCATACCCCTCAACCAGCCGAGCCAGTTTGGAAAGACCAGTAACCCGCCCGTCGTCGGCCGGAATATAGCCCACATGCGCCACCCCTAGGAAAGGCAATAAATGGTGTTCACACATGGAATACATCGGAATGTCACGCACCAGAATCATTTCCTGATGATCAATATCAAAAGTAGTGGTCAGCACCTCCGACGGATCAGTATGCAAACCCTCGAAAATTTCCCGATACGCCCGGCCCATACGTGCAGGGGTTTCGAGCAGGCCATCGCGATCCGGATCCTCGCCGACAGCAATAAGCAGGTCGCGGATAGCGGCGACGACGCCGGCTTCATTGTAGGTACCGGTCATTGGGCTTCTCCTGTGGTCTCGTTTGTTTCGGTGCTATCTTCCGGTGTTTCGGTGCTGGCTTGCCCTGCCGGAGCTTCCGCGATAGCTGGTTCTTCAGCAGGTGGCAGTGGCACCGGCGGTTCATACGACACTGGCCGGTCCGGGGAGGACAGCCACAGTTCGCGCGGTGGTTGCTTACGAATTCCAGCGAAAAGTTCAGCCAATTCCTTTTCCAAAATGGTTTCTTTATCGAGTAGCCGCGCCGCAAGCTCATCAAGAATAGCGCGGTTATTCATCATGATTTCCCACGCTTCTTGGTGGGCAGCATCGATAAGATCACGTACTTCTTCGTCGATAATCTTGGCCATGTCTTCGGAATAATCCCGCGTGCCGCCCCCACCAAAACGAGTGAGCGGATCGGCGTCGTCCGGTACGAGTCGTACGGAACCGACCCGGGCAGACATGCCGTACTCCATGACCATTTTGCGCGCGGTAGCCGTGACTTTTTGAATATCGTTTGACGCGCCGGTGGACGGATCGTGGAAGACGATTTCTTCAGCAACCCGCCCGCCCATTGCATAAACCAGTTGGTCGAGCAGCTCGTGGCGAGAAACCGAATACTTGTCTTCCGTAGGCATCACCATGGTGTACCCAAGAGCTTTACCGCGCGGTAAAATCGTCACCTTAGTGACCGGATCGGTATGGTTCAAGGCCGCCGCCGCAACCGCATGGCCACCTTCGTGATAAGCGGTCATGCGCTTCTCGGTAGGACTCATGACTTGGGTACGACGCTGTGGCCCAGCAATCACCCGGTCGATCGCTTCATCCAAATCTGAGTCGTCGATCTTGTCATGTCCGCGCCGGGTAGCAAGTAGCGCGGCTTCGTTAAGCAGGTTCGCCAACTCCGCGCCGGCAAAACCAGGAGTTCGCCGGGCAATTGACTCCAGCGACACTTCAGCAGCCAAGGGCTTACCCTTTGCATGGACTTTCAAAATCGCGTGTCGGCCCTTCAAATCCGGAACAGCAACCACGATCTGCCGATCAAACCGCCCCGGACGCAACAACGCCGAATCGAGTACATCAGGCCGGTTCGTAGCGGCAATAACGATCACGTTTTCACGTTCGTCAAAGCCATCCATTTCCACCAGTAACTGGTTAAGGGTTTGTTCGCGTTCGTCATTACCGCCGCCCATGCCTTGGCCACGGTTTCGCCCAACGGCGTCAATCTCATCGACGAACACGATTGCGGGAGCGACTTTCTTCGCTTTGGTAAACAGGTCGCGCACGCGCGAAGCACCCACGCCCACGAACATTTCCACGAATTCGGACGCCGAGATATGGAAAAACGGCACTCCGGCCTCTCCGGCAACGGCTTTTGCGAGCAGGGTTTTACCGGTTCCCGGCGGCCCGTACAACAACACACCTCGCGGGATCTTCGCGCCCATCTTCCGGAACTTCTCCGGATGGTCAATAAACTCTTCGATTTCGCGGAGCTCTTCAACAGCTTCGTCCACGCCTGCTACATCATCGAAAGTAACATTCGGACGTTCTTCTTCGGTGCCGTCTTTACGGACCTTACCGAAACGTCCCATGCCGCCCTCTTGGATTTTCGGCAACATCCAGAAAAGAAAGCCCATAATCAGCAATAGCGGCAACATCATGGTCAGCATCGAGGCGAGCACGCTTTGTTGCGGCACTACCGAGTTAAATCCGTTCTTCGGATTCGCTTCGGCCACGAGGTCTGCAATCCGTTCAGCTTGAGCATCTACGAACTGGAACTGGACCTTCTTCGTTGGGTCTTGTTCTTTGCCCTCAATATCGGTGGGTGTGTACTCCTTTTCCAACCAGATTTGAACAATCTGCGATCCATCTGTGATCTGAATACGCTCAATGCTCACTTCGGAACTGGCTAAAATCTCCATGCCCTCAGAGGTTTTGACGGGGGTAAAACCCGAGGGCGCAAAAAGCCAGAAAACAAGGAGACCGATCAGGGCAGCCGTGGTGAGGAAGCTAAAGAACTTCCGCCGCGCAGGCGGTTGCTTCGAATCATCCTTGCCAGACTTTTTAGCACCGTCTTTTTTAGGAGCACCGTCTTTTTTACCGTCGTCGTCCTTATGGAAACGCGGCGTACGCAAACGCGGCCGGCGCCCCGACTCGTTAAATTCTTCGAGTTTGCGGCGCTGACTGGTGTCTTTCTTTTCGGTTTCCGGTGTCTGTTGCTCAGGAGCAGTCAAACTTTTCCTCCCGTAGGATGAGCTTTCATATACAAATAGCTAAGGGGAAATGACCCTAGTTAACAGATTTAATCTTCGTAAACGTGAGGCGCAAGTTTCCCAACAAACCGCAGATGGCGGTAGGCCTCAGCATAATCTAGCCCGTATCCAACCACGAATTCGTTCGGAATATCAAAGCCCACATAATCGGCTTTCACGTCAATCTTCAAAGCGTCCGGCTTGCGCAAAACGGTGGCGATCCGCACCGACTTCGCCCCGCGAGTAAGCAGATTCTGCTTCAGCCAATGCAGGGTCAGCCCGGAGTCGATAATGTCTTCCACGATCAGGACGTTGCGGCCGGTGACGTCCGTATCTAAGTCCTTCAAAATCCGAACCACACCCGAAGACTTTGTCGAGGCGCCATAAGAAGACACCGCCATCCAGTCCATTTCAAGTGGTACGGTAATTTCCCGAGTCAGATCTGCCATGGCCATAATTGCGCCGCGCAGTACGCCCACGCACAGCAGATTCTTTCCTTCGTAATCGCGCGAGATTTCCTCGCCCAGTTCACGTACGCGTTCAACGAGCTGTTCTTCCGAAATCAGTACTTCTTCAATCGCGTCGCCGGTGTGCTGAATGTCCATGAGTTCCCCGTTCATGAAGCCCTGTGGGCAAAATACAGTATATTGTCCACGCGCCAAGCTCGAGCACCGGGAAGGTCGATACCCAGCTTGTTATCGCGCGATTCCACCAGCTTATCAAGGCGAACCACATGCCAGTACTTAAGTTCACCACCTCGCACCCCAACATGGTCCATTGCGAGCTTCAAAACACGACGCCGGACAGCCGGCGGGTGGGTAGCCAATGCCCGACAGTCAAGGGCCGGTCCAGTTTGTGTGCCTTCCCTAGTTTTCGGTTCACCGCTGGGCTTTACCGCAACAGCGGAAAATACATCTTGGGCGATCGCACTTAACGCATCGTCGTCGTCTTGGAGCAAGGTTGCGGTGCGGGCGAGCGCATCGACGACGCCGGGACCAAGGGCTTCTTGAAGCGCCGGAAGCGCATGGGCACGCACAGCTGCCCGGCGAAGTGGGGAACCGTCCGCGGCACGCCATGGACCATGGGGTTCATTAGACGGGTCGCGGATCCACGAATACCCGAGCTCCCGGCATACGGTTTCCAAATCTTGACGAGAATGTTCGAGAAGTGGACGAATCATGGGCACATCCGGGTGCTCCGGAAGCGAACCCCGCTCGCGCATCCCACTAATTGAACGAGCTCCGGATCCTCGGGCAAGACCCATTAATACAGTTTCGGCTTGGTCCGCGGCCGTGTGCCCCAGAGCTACCGTTGCCGGTACACCTGCTGGGTTTGCAAGTTCGCGAGCGCGCGTAGCAAGTGCTCCATAGCGGGCGGTGCGCGCATTGCCTTCCGGCCCGGCGCTACCACTTACCTCAACCTTTACTGATTCGGCGTCAATCCCGATTTCGGCAAGTTGTTGTAGAACGTGTGTCGCTTCATGGGCCGATTCGGGACGTAATCCGTGATCAATATGAAGGGCTGATAATTGAATGCCCGTCCAACGAGTAGCATAATGAGCAGCAAGTGCCATTGCCAGCGAGTCGGCTCCCCCAGACACTGCAAGAATTACCCGCGTTCCCGGACTCAAGTCAGTAAAAGCCCGTCTTAAAGAATTCCGGGCTTCATTAACTGCTCGATGAGGTCCACTCATGGAATCACGCGTTTAATCCACTCAGCTGGATTTTGAATTTCGTTTGCACTCGGTACATATTCGGGGCCCTTCCACACTTGGTTGAAGCCCTCCAGCCCGACCCTGCGAACAACTTCCCTAGTAAAACTTAATCCCGAGGTGTACTGGGCATTCTTCTTGTCAGCACCCAGCAGTTTGCCAAGTTTTTTCACTAAATGATTTCCCGAAGCTCGGCGTTGAGCAAGCGCTTGCGAAAGCCGGTGCCGGGAAGGCAGAACTGCCAATGGTAGTGAATCCATGACATAGGAGGCGTGCCCTTCCAACAGCGACATCACACCCGTAATATCCTCCATCGCCTGCTCTATCGTTTCTTCTGACTCTGCACTAAAAACGTTGATAGCAGCGTTAGCAACATAGTCTGCAAGCCACGGTGCTTGGGCGTATTGCACCGCATGCGTCATTTCATGAACTGCCACCCACAGGGCGAGATCCCGGCGGTCAAGGTTGTAGCGCTCTTGAAACTTCGCGATATTAGGCGCGACCAAATACAGCGTTCCGCCCGTCCGGCGCCCGTTATACGGATCAAACTGTCCCAACACATTCGCCGACAGCACGGCCATAGCAATCGAAATTTGGTATTCGATGGCACGTGAGGACAACTGCGTGTGCTCGATCATGCCCATCACCGATTTTGTGGCCCCCGCTGTCCATGAGGCACGATCAACCACGCGCACCGGAAGCTGGGTTGCTTTCTGAGCCGCTTCTTCTAAGCCAGCGTATTTTCCAACCAGTTCCGGCGCCCGCGCAGCCTGCATACGCAGGTCATTAACTAAGGCGCGAGCCGCAGCCAAACTAATATCTGGTCCGGGACCAATCACTAAGGTGGATAATGCGCGTCCGATTGTCATAGTCATAGCTCGTAGTAATACCTCGATTAACTAGCTGCGATCTTTCGCAAAGCCGTATCCATCAACGCTCGAATATCTAGGTTTGTATACGGTTCGTGGTCGGAAACAATAATCGAAAAAATCAGTGGGTAGCCCGATCCGGTACGCAAATAGCCGCTGAGTGAAGTCGCTTCATTAAGCGTTCCGGTTTTTGCTCGGATCTCTCCAGCCAGCGGGCTGTCCACGTAGCGATCATCCAAAGTACCGCTTAAGGCAGAAACCGCCAGGCTCGACGGTAACGAAGCCAGATCACAGTCGTTACAATTCCAGGCTTCTTGCAAAATCGCGCTAATCGAAACTGCAGTGGCGAGGCTGCCGTCTGCCAGACCGGAGCAGTCACTCATGCGGACCCCGTCCATCGGGTATCCCTCTTCTTTAAGAACCTCGACAATAGCCTTGGTAGCTCCGTTGTAATCAGCGGTTTGACCGCGGGTGACTGCCACCATCCGACCGAGTGCATCGGCTACCGAATTATCTGAAGTGGACATCATAAAGGCCACAATGTCACGGACTGGCGCCGATTGCACCGAGGCAATTATTTCGGCGTCATCTCCGGCTACCCCACGGTCTACCGCGGTAACTTCAATCCCGGCTTGCGCCAAGTGATCAGCAAAAATCTGGGCAGTTTGTAAATCTGCATCGCGCGAGATCGTCGGCCACTCATCGCCTTCTTCTTCAAAAATAGCGCGGTTTACCGAGATCGGCCGCATCTCCATCACGTATTTTTCGTCAGGGGTACCGGCGATTTCCGGATGGTAGAGAGCTCCAGAAAACAGTGAAGAATCAACATACAGGCTTACCGTTGTCACTCCGGCTGCGCTGAGAGCTTCTGCGGTTTCGGACGCTAAATCGCCTAGTCCGGCCCGGCCGTTAGCCGCGGTGGGATCCCCGGCACCCGCAGCGAGCATAATGTCTCCCCCACCAACAAGGTACAGCTCAGTGCCCGAAAGTTTGACGCTGGTAGTAAACGTGGCGTCCGGACCCATCGCATGCAAAGACGCCGCTGCCGTGTAATATTTCAGGTTCGACGCCGGGATAACTGGAGTTCGCGAATTTACATCGACGATTGTTTCGCCGGTTAGCGGATCAATCACCAGTACCGCCGCAGTTCCGCTCATTTTTTCGTCGTCAAGCATCTCTTTTATCGCAGCCGAAACAGTGGCCGCATCCGGAGCAGTTGGTTGGGCCAATTCAGGCAACACGGCTTCGTTCGCTTCAACCTCGCTACTTTCCGGATAAGGCAAAGCTTCCGCAACCAAGGGTTTTGTAGTGAAAACCCCTGGAACCACATCCCAAGCATCCGCAAAAATGTACCCGCACAGTGTGAGTGTGAGCAATGTTGCAATAACCTTGATCTTTTTCACCCTTCTAGTGTCCCATAAGGTTTGGACATTTCAGAAAGTAGCGCTCTTTGAGGTAATAAATTCCACCTTCTGTGTCAATAACCGCCCACTAGACTCATTTTTCGAGCTATTGTTTGCTTATTAAGGCCCTGCTAGCTAAAGACAGCTACAATCTAAGTAGGACTAACGGCACGCCATTTTAACTTTCAAGGAGTCACTCATGGAAGCACTCAACGGGGCACACATGGAGTTCGACGTAACTATCGAGATTCCGAAGGGCAATCGTAATAAGTACGAAGTCGACCATGAGACTGGTCGTATTCGTTTGGATCGGATGCTTTTCACATCCACCCGTTACCCGGACGATTACGGTTTTATTGATGACACCCTCGGCGAAGACGGTGACCCGCTCGACGCTCTGGTGTTGCTTGAGGAACCGACTTTCCCGGGTTGTGTTATTCGCTGTCGTGCGCTGGGCATGTTCCGAATGAAGGACGAAGCCGGTGGCGACGATAAAGTACTGTGCGTACCGATCGGCGATCAGCGAGCATCGTGGCGTACCGAAATTGAGGACGTTTCTGAATACCACCGGCTGGAAATCCAGCACTTTTTTGAGGTGTACAAGGATCTGGAGCCGGGCAAGTCGGTAGAAGGCGCTCACTGGGTAGGCCGGGAGGAAGCCGAAGAAGAAATTCGCCGTTCCTTCCAGCGTGCTAAGGACACCGGCTACTACGACAAGCACTAAGCTCGGCGAGTACTGAGACTGGCTGGACTATTTAGTGCCTAGCGCAGTGCCTCCAGTGTGGCTAATGGCGTCTGATCTGCTGTTTTTAGGGCTGTTTCAGGGCTAGAGCTATTTGAAATTAGGGGAAATCGAACTATCCGCAGATAGTCTGCG
>JAAYWS010000081.1 GCA_012516575.1 Actinomycetaceae bacterium | reverse complement strand
TTAGAGCTATTTGAAATTAGGGAAAATCGAACTATCCGAAGACTATCTGCGGATAGTTCGATTTTCCCTAATTTGGGGAGCTGGAATTGGCATTTGATGCCTTAAAGTCAGGGACGCTTACCGATGGTCACGGAGACTACTTCAGATCCGGCGAAGAAGTCATTGCCCTTATCATCAACGACGATGAAGGCCGGGAAGTCTTCGACTTCGATCTTCCAGATCGCTTCCATGCCGAGCTCAGGGTATTCCAATAGCTCGATCTTCTTAATGCAGTCTTCAGCAAGCTGTGCAGCTGGGCCGCCAATCGAGCCAAGATAGAAGCCGCCGTGCTTCTGGCACGCATCGGTGACCTGTTGCGAGCGATTGCCCTTCGCCAGCATAACCATTGAACCACCGTGGGACTGGAATAGATCGACGTAAGCATCCATACGGCCAGCAGTAGTCGGCCCGAAGGAACCGGATGGCTTGCCTTCCGGCGTCTTGGCCGGACCCGCGTAGTACACTGGATGATCCTTCATGTACTGTGGCATGCCTTCGCCTGCTTCAAGACGCTCACGGATTTTCGCGTGAGCAATATCGCGTGCCACGATGATCGTGCCGGTCAGCGAAACACGGGTCTTCACCGGGTGCTTGGAAAGTTCAGCCAGAATTTCAGGCATCGGCTTGGACAGGTCAATCTGGACTGCTTCGTCAGTTGCTGGATCGTGACCGATTTCCGCATCCGTCGTCTCTGGTAGGAACTGGCCTGGATCGAATTCGAGCTGTTCAATGAAAACACCCTCGGGAGTGATCTTTGCTTTCGCTTGGCGATCCGCGGAGCAGGACACTGAAATGGCAACCGGTAACGACGCGCCGTGTCGGGGGAGCCGGACCACCCGCACGTCGTGGCAGAAGTACTTGCCGCCGAACTGTGCACCCATTCCAATCTTGCGCGTCAGATCGAGAACAGCTTCTTCCATGTCGAGATCGCGGAAGCCGTAGCCTTCTGGCCCGCCTTCGGTGGGGAGCTCATCAAGATAATGCGCGGAAGCGTACTTTGCCGTCTTCAGACAGTACTCTGCCGAAGTGCCGCCAATAACGATACCCAAGTGGTAGGGCGGGCAAGCAGCGGTACCGAGCGAACGAATCTTCTCTTCTAGGAATGGCATAAGTGTGGTCGGATTCAAGATAGCCTTAGTCTCTTGATACAGGTAGGACTTGTTAGCTGAACCGCCGCCCTTAGCCATAAAGAGGAAGTGGTATTCCAGCTCGTGCCCGGGTGCGGTATCCGCGTAAAGTTCGATTTGTGCCGGGAGGTTATTACCCGTGTTTTTCTCTTCGAACATGGACAGCGGGGCGTTTTGCGAGTAGCGCAGGTTGAGCTGAGTGTAAGCATCGTAAACGCCCTTGGACAGCGGCCGCTCGTCAGTACCTTCCGTCAGAACTCGTTGGCCGCGTTCGCCCTTAATAATTGCGGTGCCGGTGTCTTGACACATCGGTAGCACGCCGTCAGCCGAAATGTAGGCATTGCGCAGTAAAGTCTTGGCAACGAAGCGATCGTTAGGAGAAGCCTCCGGATCATCCAAAATGTTAGCGACCTGCTGGAGGTGGGCGTTACGCAGATAGAAGCTAATGTCGTGGAAAGCAGTTCGGGAGAGCAATTCGAGAGCTTCGGGGGCAACCTTGAGGAACTTCATTCCATCTGGGCCTTCGACAACCTCCACGCCTTCCTTGGTGAGTAGCCGATATTCGGTTGGGTCTGATTCAATCGGCAACATGTCCTTGTAGAAAAACTCTGCCATTCAAGGTCTCCTCATTATTGTGCACTGCTAACACCCTAAGAATAGTTCATAACCGGTGCCCAGTTCGGGTGTAATGAGTAAAGCTCATGGTGTAAATAATGCGAGTGTTCAGCGGGGTGTTTCCGAAAATACTTCACGCTCCCGGCTAATCTGGGTTTTTCGCTGATTTTTCAGGGTAAGGTTGGAGTATGGGGCAAATGCGGACAGGGACGACTTCATTGCCGACCGTGGCAGGTTGGCAGGTTGTTGCTGGCCAGCAGTTGCCGAATCTTCCGGCGTTACCGAGCGTGCGTTTAGCCAAGCTTAAGAGTTTCCTTGCCGGCCCGGTGTTGATGATTCTGACGACGGTTTTGACGTTGTTGCCGGTGTTATTGTCCGGAAACGAATTTGATCAGACCTTAGTTATTCCGCGCTTGCTGGCGGGTATTGTTGCGGGCGTGGCTTTTGCGTTCGTAGGAAAGATCAGCGGAACTGTCAGTAAGTTTTTACCAGTGTTGCCCTTGATATTCGTCGGTATGCAGGTGTATGCGGCGTGGGATCTTTTCCGTCAAGATCAGCCGATGGGCGTGTTATTACCGAACGTGCTTGGTATTTTGGTGACGTTTGCGGCAACGGGAAGAGCAGGGTTCTTAGCTTATATACAGCAGAAGTCCCAGACGCCGGGTGCGGGTCAGCAGGTTCCAGGTGTAGGCCGACCGGTCCCGGGTGCGGGCCGACCGGTTCCGGGTCGCCAGCTTGTTCCGCCGCAGGGCGCAGGGCGGCAACCCGTACCGCCGCGCCAGCCCATGCCACCGCGCCAGCCCATGCCGCCACGGCATTCCGTGCCACCACCGCCGGGTGGAGGCAGGCGCATGATGCCACCGCCAGGTGCACAAGACATGGGGCCGCAACGCTAAGAGCTTAGCCATGAGCTTGAAATGGCAGGCTGAGTGATCTACTGTCGCTATACGGGTAACTGGGAAGAACTTATTTGTAGCCGTTGTGGACTACTCTCAGATCACGGCTGTCATGCAGAATTTATCGTTGCGCATTGCGATAACAGTTTTTGCCCTCATTTCAGTGGGGCATCTGGTAGTCCTGCTTGCCGCTCCACACAACGTACTTGGCGATGCTTTCCAAGTTGCTCTGATGCTTGGTCTCGCTACAGTGTTGTGGACGGCCACGGATTCACCGCGCTTGCGTCGTCAATAGTCGATACTCACTCGGCAACCGCTTCTTGTGGTTTTGTATGAGGTAGCCGCCGGTGTGATGGTATGGCTTTGTTTCGCCGAAGCCGGACCGCTTGCCCCTGCGATTATTGCTTACGCAGCGGTCATTATTTGTATGGCGGTGCTTGCCACCGGTTTGGGCGTAGTGGGCACGCTCGGCGGGATCAGTTTCCTTATTTCTGATTCGCTTATAGCTATTCGTTCATTCGCAGGCCTCGAACTGCCCCAGTATAGCTTTTTGTTATGCTCACTTACATTGTGGCGCAGGTACTACTAGTTCTTGCGGTGCTTAAGACGGAATCTGCTACTGTTGCCACTTGCTGACAATGAGTAAGCAGGAACATGCTCCAATATGTGGGCCCGAATGGACGAACTAAAAACGTTTGATAATATGATTGATTGTTTGAATGTTGTCAGAGGGGTAACCATGCAAAACTTTGAACTCACTGAGATTGGCGTCGTCCACAGTCCATATAAAATGATGTCAGAGGCTCCCCACCAAGGGCGAGTCAGCGAAGATCTTGTCACTCTTGAAGTGTATCCAGAGTTTTCTGAAGGTCTTGTTGCGTTAGGTGAGCGTAACACGCATCTAATTGTTGTGTATTGGCAAGATCGTGCTGAACGGAAAGTCTCAACACAAACAGCATGGTTCTCAGAGGAATCTATGGGAACCTTCGCATTGCGCACACCTCACCGTCCGAATCCGATCGGGCTTTGCGTGGCGGAAATCGTTAAAATCGAAGGCAACATGATCGTTGTTAAAGGTATGGATGCACTAGACGACAGCCCGTTGCTCGATATCAAACCGTACGGGCCGCTCTTTGATTCCGTCCCTGAAGCGGTTTTCGATGGCCCGACGTTAGAGCATTTACGTGGGCATATCCACCACCATGGAGATGGAAAATACCATCATCATTACCATGGAGAAGGTCATCATCATGACCACGACCATGGCCATGACCATGACCACGATCATCACCATGACGATGAACATCATGCGAGTGACGGACACTATCACCACAGTCACGAACATCATCACCACGTTGGTGATAGTCATTATCATCATTCGCATCCCCATCACCATGGCGATGGGCATGACCATCATGGGCATGGACACGACCATGATCATCGTCATGACGATGATCAGCATCATGACGGTGACGGGAACTACCATCACTCTCACTGAGATTGCTATAAATGATTACCACATCCAACCGCGAACACGCGGTTCCTCACGAACACGATGCGGTTGCGAGGCAAGGAATTGAGGAATATCGGCGTCAAGCGCGACGCCACCGGTTGGTGATTGTTTCCTTGATCGGCGTCGTCCTCGTGACGGCAGTTCTAGCCATCAACGCGGGCGCTGCCAACACCACTTCGGTGGACGTTATCAAAGCGCTCCTTGGGCAAGACAACGGCATGAACAAGGTTGTGATCTGGAATATTCGACTGCCGCGCGTTACCGCTGCCATCGTGGTCGGCATCGGACTAGCTGTTTCCGGTGTCGTAATGCAGACCACCTTGCGTAACGCGCTCGCTTCGCCTTTCACGTTAGGTATTTCGAACGCGGCAGCTTTTGGTGCAAATCTTGCTATCGTTGGGTTCGGTGCAGGAATGATCACCTCGAATGCCAATGCTGCTGTGACGGTGTCCAGCCCTGCAGTGGTGGCTACGGGTGCTTTCATCTTTTCCATGCTCGCAACCCTGATCATAATTGCGCTATCGAAAAACCGCGGATTTTCACCAGAGACCGTGGTGCTTGCGGGTGTGGCACTGGGCTCACTTTTTACTGCTGGCTCAACGCTTATCCAATACTTCGCCGACGACGTTCAAATTGCGGCCATGGTGTTTTGGACCTTTGGTGATCTCGGACGGCCTGGCTGGCGTGAAGTCACTATTATCGCTGTAATCACCTTGGTCGCAACTATTTTCTTTATGTTTCGCAGGTGGGATTACAATGCGCTTGACGCCGGCGAAGACGCCGCTCGGAGCCTTGGTGTCAATGTTGCCCGGTTACGCATGGTTACTATGCTGGTCGCGGCCGGGGTGACCGCGATTGGGGTGTCGTTTACTGGCATTATCGGGTTCATCGGCCTTATCGCTCCGCATATGATGCGTAGAGTGGTCGGAATTGATCACCGATTTTTAATTCCAGCATCTGCTCTGGCCGGGGCCGCACTGTTACTTATTGCCGATACGCTTGCGCGCACCATGATTTCGCCTATTGTGCTACCGGTAGGGGCTTTGACCTCCTTCTTTGGGGCGCCACTATTCCTCTGGCTGTTGATGCGAAAGGGGAAGCAATGAGTGAGCTAACTGCCCATGATATTGCGTTCTCCTATGGGACAGCAGCGATTTTGGAGGGCGTTTCTTTTGACGTCAAGCCGGGTGAACTGGTCGCTATCCTCGGTCCGAACGGGATGGGTAAGACGACATTTCTAAAATGCATCAATCATATTCTTACCCCGAAACGTGGAACCATAATGGTGGGAGAAGATTCGGTTACGGACTTAACTCCCCGGCAGATTGCCCAGCGAATTGGTTATGTTGAACAGCAGCGCACGGGCACTCAAATGACGGTATTTAATGCGGTGCTTCTTGGACGAAAACCATACATTACATGGGACGTAACTGAAAGTGATCTCGAGATTGTGAATGAAGCACTTCACACTTTGGGGCTACAGAAGTTTGCCATGAGGCGTCTGAATCAGCTTAGCGGCGGTGAACTACAAAAAGTTGTGATCGCCCGGGCGATTGCGCAACAGCCAGAAGTATTATTGCTCGACGAACCGACAAATAATCTGGACTTGAAGAACCAAGTAGAAGTCTTAGACGTGGTCCGGCACTTGGTTGATAAGCATCGCACGGCCAGCGTCGTCGTTATTCATGACCTTAATCTTGCACTACGTTACGCCGATCGATTCTTGTTAATGAAAGACAAGAAAGTGTTCGCTTTCGGAGGTCCAGAAGTGATGACGGAAGCCAATATTGAAGCAGTGTACGACGTCGATGTCAGCATGATTACCCAAGAGGGACTGACTGTTGTTGTCCCGTTTTCCACGAAAGGAAACTAAGATGAAAAACCTCAAGCGAGTATTCGCTACGCTACTTGTGGTGCCGCTTGCTTTGTTCGGGGGATGTTCCTCTGAGAAGGCGGATCCAGATGTTGAAGAATCTTCAGCAGAAGAAACAGTAGTAGAGACCGGTCCGGTTGAGCTGGTCGATGCTGTTGGTCGTACCGTTACTCTTGACCAACCAGCACAAAGTGTGGTTGCCATTGGCCCTGCCGCATTACGCATGGTTGTGTATGGTGGTGGCGCTGACAAGGTTGTTGGCGTTGAACAATGGGAAGTTGATTCGCAGATGGGACGTCCCTACGCGCTGGCTAACCCGGATTTTGCTGAACTTCCGGTAATCGGTCAGGGAGGCCCGAACAACGCCCCCTCACCAGAGGAGATCCTCAATGTGAACCCTGATATTGTGTTCACCACCTATGCTGCTGATGCGGCAACCGCTGACGAGTTCGCCGAGAAAATTGGCGTACCGGTTTTCGTACTACCACAAATCGGGCAGACTGCTGCCGCAGTATTTGATGGACCGGTGCTCGAATCGATTACCAATATTGGACAGCTACTGGGAACCACAGAACATGCTCAAGGGGTAGTCCAATATATTGCTGACGCACGTGATGACTTACAGGCACGTACCGCAGATATTCCCGAGGCTGATCGCCCGAGTGTCTACGTAGGTGGCGTCGGTATGCGGGGTAGCCATGGTATTGAAAGTACACAGGGTAGCTTTGCAGTGCTAGACGTTATTAACGCCAAGAATATTGCCGATGAAGCTGGAACTCCCGGGCCGCTCACTGTTGATCGTGAACAGATCTTAGCGTGGAATCCCGATATTCTGATCATTGATCTGGGCGGTATTGAGCTGGTTCGGGAAGACTACGGACAAAATCCAGACTTCTATAACGAGCTGAAGGCTGTGAGTGAAGGTCGCACTTACGTTGAGCTACCGTACAATTTCTACGGCGCGAATATCGATACCGCGTTAGCTGATGCTTATTTCTTGGGTACTGTTATCTACCCAGATCAGTTTGCTGATGTTGATCCGGAAGCTAAGGCTGATGAGATTTACGAAGCTCTTGTTGGAGCCCCGGTCTACGAGCACATGAAGTCAGGCTACGGTGCTTACGGCCTCATAGAATGGTAAAACCAAAGGATTGAGCACCTAAACTACTGCGACGGGGCTGTATCAAATTTCTATTGATACAGCCCCATTTTTACATTGCTAATAATTACGCAGTAAGTGACGGATGCGGAATACCTGCTGCCCGATAGGAAGCTTCTTCGTCGAGGGTTTCGTGTTCCAAGAGCGCATCGACGATACTGTCGAGCTTGTCACGATGTTCGATGAGTAAACGCTTCGCTTCAGCTTGGCATTCGACAATGATCCGGCGCGCCTCGGAATCCACATCGGCCAAAGTTTGTTCAGCAATGCCAAGCATTCGCGGATCGCCGTCATTACTTAACACTGACATTGCGCCAACCTTCTCTGACATTCCCCAACGTCCTACCATTTGGCGTGCAATAGCCGTGACTTTTTCAAGGTCATTGTCGACGCCGGTGGTGGTGAAGCCGAGAACGGTTTCTTCCGCTGCCCAGCCACCGAGCGCGCCAATAATCATGCCACGCAAATAGGTCTCGTCGTAACCATAACGGTCTTCATCCGGAGTTGAAACGGTGACGCCGAGTGCTTGACCGCGCGGAATAATTGAAATTGACCGAACTGGGTCAGCGCCTGGTTGCAGCATGCCTAAAAGCGCGTGTCCGGCTTCGTGATATGCGGTCCGGCGTCGTTCCTCTTCCGGAATAACAACATGGCGAGCCACTCCGAGACGAACCTGATCCAAGGCGGCTAACAAGTCCTGCTGCGTTACCGCATCAGCTTCGCGTTTCGCAGCTAAAATCGCGCCCTCATTAACTAGGTTGGCCAGTTCAGCTCCGGTCATTCCCGGGGTAGCGCGGGCAATCGCGTTCAAATCAACATCTTTTGCCAACGGTACTGACCGGGTATGGACTTTCAAGATCTGAACGCGACCATCGCGGTCTGGGGCGTGAACCGTGATCTGGCGGTCGAAACGTCCCGGCCGTACCAATGCCGGGTCGAGAATATCGGCCCGGTTGGTAGCTGCCATAACAACAACGCCTTCGCTCCCGTCGAAGCCGTCCATTTCAGTAAGAATTTGGTTCAGTGTCTGTTCGCGTTCGTCGTGCCCTCCCACGGAGCGTGAACTGCCACGAGCACGGCCAATGGTGTCGATTTCGTCGATGAAAATGATGGATGGCGCAACCTTACGAGCTTCTTCGAAGAGTTGACGGACACGCTGGGCGCCCACGCCGACGACCATTTCAATAAACTCAGAGGCGCTCGCCGAGAAAAACGGAACTCCTGCCTCACCTGCGGTTGCCCGGGCAAGTAAGGTTTTTCCAGTACCAGGTGCTCCGGTGAGCAAAACGCCCTTGGGCGGACGTGCCCCTAAACGTTTGTACTTGTCCGGGTTCTTTAAGAAATCAACGACTTCTGCAACTTGGTTTTCAACTTCGTCAATACCTGCAACATCGTCGAAGTTAACACGGACTTTCTCCGGGTCAATTGGCTTGGCTTTCGTTGACCCGCCCAGCCCGAAACCTCCGATGCCTCCAGCTTTACGAACCCTACGGAACATCCATATATAGAACCCGATGAGTAATAACCATGGAGCGAAGGATAACAACAAGTTCGTAAGTGTTCCGCGTTGTTCAACCACCGGGGTTGCGCGGATAATGGTGTCTCCCGCAGCTAATTCGGCAAGCAGACTGTCGTCCGCGAATGCTGGGCGCTCGGTTGTGAATTGAACGTAGTGATCATTTCCCCGTGAACCAGGCACTGGCTGTGATTGTTTTAGTTCACCTTGGATCGTGTACCCGCGTGAATACACTTCTTGGACGTTCTGTTCTTGGACTTGGGTGCGGAATTCCGAGTAAGAAATAACTTGCGGGGAGCCGCTTAAGTCTTGCAAGGAAAACAAGAGGAAGGAGCTGAAATAGAAAATCAGACTCCAGATCAGGATATTGCGCCATGGCGGACGCGGAGGACGGCGGTTTGGAGAAGAGGAGTCTAGGCCTTCGATACGCCAAGGCTTGGGTTCGTCGGGAATTTCTGTTTTGCGATTGATGGAGTTGTTTTCTGAGCTCATAGTTTGATTATCCCTAACTATTAGGTTACAGCTAAATAGTATTTGGCAGTGCTAGAATTGTAAAGAGGTATCGCTAGTAGCGGAGGTGACATGGACGAACACGAAGCGATGGTGGCGCAGTTGCGAGATCTTGAGCGGGAGATTCGCCGTGAGATGTTGTTGCGTGACCCGGATCCACTCGAATATTCCGAGATAACGTTGCCGCAACTTCGGCTGCTTTATCAGGTAGAAGCCGGGGGCGCTGTCAGCGCACAACATCTAGCTGATCAGTTGGATGTCACCGCGCCTACCATAACGAATACGGTTGATCGTCTGGTGCGTCGTAATCTGTTATCGCGTGTAGAAGATCCGCAAGATCGTCGTCGTAAACGAATTACTATAACTCCGGCAGGATACGAGGTGCTGGAAACTTTTCATCAGCACGGTTTATGGTATTTGCTTGAAGCTGCCAGCCATCTCACCTCAGACGAGCTTCGAACGTTATTACACATCCTGAAACGGCTTGCGCAGATCGACGCCGAACTGCAGGCACACCGCTGACCTGCAGGCGCACTGGTGAGTTATTGGAGCCAGCTTCGTGTCCCAAAAGATTGGACGGACAGTGCGGCCACCTGCGCGCCGGCCCGCAAGGCGGCTGTGAAAGTTTCGGGTGACAATTGCTTACCGGCGAGTGCTTTAGAAAAACCGCCATGGAAAAAATCGCCGGCACCGAGCGTGTCGACGGCCTTCACAGAAGGAGGCATGATTTGACCGGTATTTCCGTGCGCCCAGTAATCGATCGGGCTAGCTCCGCGCGTGATGGCGGCGTAACGGATTCCAAAATTATTAAGGTAGCTAAATAGCTCTGCCGGCGTGCGTCCCTGAGCAAAAGGTTCCGACACAATAGCTACATCAATATAGGGCAGTAGTTGCTCGGTATACGGTTTCACGCTTCCACCGTCAAAAACTGTGATTATTCCGCGGGACCGCGCCTCCTTAAGCACTTGCAATGTCAGATCAGTTTCGTATCCATCGGTTTCGACAATGCCGATGCTGTGCCAATCGATTGCGGGAAGTCGGCTGGAACCGGTAGTCCCGGCGTCGTCCGTAGTACCGCCGCGCTGGTCCCCGGCCGAAACCACGGCTCGATCACCGGTCGCCTGCGTAACCAAGATAGTTGCAACCGTTGAAGACGTCCCGGATGTATGCGGAACAAAAGCCGTTTCAACGCCGTGAGCTACCACGTCCTTCGTAATTAAAGTACCAATAGGATCTTGTGAAACTCGCGCAACCATAACGGCGTCGTCAGTTCGTAAAAGCTCCGGATAATCCTCGCCAATTGCTGTAGCTGAATAACCGTGGGCGAAAGCAATTGCGGCATTGGTCGCTGGTCCGCCGGCGGCTATCGTAAAATCTCGGGCCACGATCTTCTGGTTAGCCGCAGGAACTGCGTCCACCAGCTGAATCACGTCAAGCGTTGCAAGACCAATAAATAAACCTTTTGCCACTGCGACCGCCACTATCCGTTCACGTCATATTTTCCTAAGTATTTTAGTACGAAGACAGTGCGCAAAATAGAAAAACTTAATCGAGTACGGGTCGTAAAAAGCCTCTCAGACTGGTGCTGTCCGTGGTACAAGGGATACAGGAAGAAAATCGTCAGGCGCATGCTGGTGTGCGGATGTAACGATTTGGAAGGACTTGCGATGGCCTGGAATCAGAAAACTGCCGGAATAACGGTGGGAACCATTGTTTCTTTGATCGGTTTGGGACTGGCTGGCATGGCAGGCTCTGTAATGCTCAGCGATTACGACGAGGATGAGGCACTTTTCGTTGATCTGGTTTACGTGTCGGACGGTGTGGTCAATCCAGCCAATGAAGGGAAGATGATCGCTCTTCAAGGAAAACTTGAGGGCGACGTGCCCATTTATGATCCGTTGACCGGGGTGGAGATTCCCAGTCTGATTGCGTACCGCCATATTGAGGAATATGTCGCGGAGGAAAATACTGATGGTACGACTGATTATCAGTGGGATAGGGACAATGCCGGGTCTTCATCTCCGATCAATTCGGAATATGAGATGCCGTCAATTCTGATGGCGGATATTAACATCGGTGAGTACGACCTTGACCAAAACTTGCTTCGGCAGGTGACTCCGAATGAATCCTATGTCACGGTTGATACCGGAACGGGAATGTTCGACGCCGTTGGAGACATTCGCTTTATTTACACGATAATGTCTGCTAGCGACACCTTGGAATATACGGTTTTTGGTGTTCAAGAAGGCAACCAGCTCGTTGTCCATCCGGAATTGGCGATGCCAAGTGCGCATCAAGGATTCGTTACCGCTGAGCAGGCTTTGGAGAAGTACCAAGACGACATGCACACCGCCGGTCTTATTTTCCTTGTTGTTGGATTGCTTGTGGCGGCTGCTGGAGGTTTCTGGATCTTCTATACGTCCAGGTTAAAGCTCACTCCGTTGGCGCAGCGGCAAGGCGCGTACCCAACCGGTGGGCAAGGTGCGTACCCAACCGGTGGGCAAGCGTGGGCCGGACCGGAATACAGCCCACGGAATGAACCGTGGGACCCGCGGTTTGGAGCGCCCGGAACACAGAACCAAGGAAGCGGTAGCCAAGGGCAGAGTTACCAGCCGCCGGTAGGCCAGCCGCCGGTCAGTCAGCCTGTTGCATATCAACCTCCAGTGAATCAACCACCGGCAAACCAAGTTCGCGATAATCAACAACCATCCACCCAAAAATCGTGGCAAAATCACGAGGCGCGACACCAGCCTTCGCAATCACCGGACGCTTGGGGTGGAAGCTCGAAGGGACAGAGCCAGCGGGGTCCTTTCTACGATAGTTAGCGTTTCCCGCAGTAACTCTGATCTGAAACGTAGGACATGAACGTTATCGGCTGCTGGGGCTCTTCCTGGACAAGCGTGTGGTTATGTTTTGAATCTACCTACTTCGAGGAGGGCATCCGATGCCGGAATTGAGCGGTTGATTGGATGTAGCAGACAAAATATTGAGAGTTGCTCCGGTTTTTAAGAATCGGCAGGGCTGTATAGCGCCGGCGTAGCGCCTCCAGAGCGGCTGATGGTGTCTAAACACCTGTTTTTATGGCCGTTTTGGGGGTAGAGCTATTTGAAATTAGGGAAAATCGAACTATCCGAAGACTATCTGCGGATAGTTCGATTTTCCCT
>JAAYWS010000080.1 GCA_012516575.1 Actinomycetaceae bacterium | reverse complement strand
TAAAACCGTCATAAAAACAGCCGATTAGATGCCATCAGCCGCGTCGGAGGCACTGCGATAGGTACTAAATAGACCTGCCGAGTCTTACAACCGGAGAAATCCATTTCTTATACCCGTGCCGGCTCTTACAACCGGAGTCACCCGCAATATTTTGTCTACTAAATCTAATAAACCGCAAAATACCAGTATCAGAAAGCCTCCTCGAAGTAGGAAGCTTCAAAAGTAACTACACGCTTATCTGTGAAGAGCCAGAAAACCTCGAAAGCAACTACACGCTTAATAGTGAAGAGCTGCTTAACCGCGGCGCACGTGCAAAATCCTAAAACCAGCCGAAGAACCAATTTTCACAGTTGGAAAACCTTGTTCGTTGAGCCATTTTGTCAGTGAATCAGCACCCAGATTCTTTTGCACCACGAGGTACGCGTTACCGTCGTCAGCCAGCAAATTCAACCAGGTCAACAACAGCTCATGTAATGCTTTCTTCCCAATACGAATCGGTGGATTAGACCACAACAGATCGATCTTTCGCCCACTTGTCGCAAGTTTCTTAGCTACCTCAGCACTATCACGCGCCGATACATTAGCCAAGCCATTAGCCTGTGCATTCTGGTTCGCTAATTCGAGCGCCCGCTCATTAATATCAACGCCAATAACCTCGGCCTGCGGGTATTCTCGGCCGAGCACTAACGAAAGTGGCCCCCAGCCGCATCCTAAATCAACGGCCAAAGCCCCCTCAGGCAACTCGGTAAACGGCGCTTTATGTAAGAAAACCCGGGTACCTTTATCTAAGCCGTCGGACGAAAAAACGCCAGATGCCGTGGTCACCGTAAAATCTTCGCCACCTAAAGTGATATCAAACGTACGTGTCTTATCCGAGGTGGTTGGCTGTGCAGAAAAATAGTGTTCACTCACGCCTCCAGACTACCAGTGTGGACGTGTTCGCCGAGCGTGTACCACATGCCCGTATTTGACACACATGAGAAGATTAGAGAACAGGATCAGGAGGAATTATTTCAACTTCACATACCACGAGCGACCAAGCCGCTCGCCGCCGCCAAGACCTCACGTCAGGTCGCGGAACCGCCCTGCAAGCGGATGCCGCCACACGCGGGCACTGGCACGGCGACGATTTAGCACGCGCCGAACGCGCCTCCTTACGCCGAGTGGAAAGCCTATCCACTGAACGCGAAGACATTACCGAAGTTGAGTATCGGCAAGTTCGTCTTGAACGCGTTATCCTCGTCGGACTATGGACGCAAGGGACTCTTGAACAGGCAGAAGATTCCTTGCGCGAGCTAGCGGCATTAGCCGAAACTGCAGGTTCAACAGTACTTGACGGCCTGATCCAAAAGCGCGACCTGCCCGATACGGCCACCTATCTCGGATCCGGTAAAGCTCGCGAATTACGTGATCTGGTTGCCGCTCACCACGCTGATACTGTTATTGTCGATTCCGAGCTGGCCCCGTCCCAACGTCGTGCGCTGGAAGATATTGTGGATGCGAAAGTTATTGATCGCACCGCGCTGATTCTCGACATTTTTGCGCAGCATGCTAAATCTAAAGAAGGCAAGGCCCAAGTCGAACTCGCCCAGCTTGAATACCTTCTCCCACGCCTGCGTGGTTGGGGCGAGTCGATGTCTCGGCAGGCTGGCGGCCGGGTTGCCGGTGGTGAAGGAATTGGCTCGCGCGGACCAGGCGAAACCAAGATCGAACTTGATCGACGCCGGATCCGTCAGCGCATGGCTAAACTGCGTAAAGACATTAAGAATATGGAACCAGCACGGAAAACCCGCCGCGCGTCGCGTACCAAAAACCGCATCCCCGCCGTCGTCGTTGTTGGTTATACAAACGCCGGAAAATCCTCGCTCATGAACGTGCTGACCGACGCCGGCGTGCTGGTTGAAAACGTGCTTTTTGCAACCCTTGACCCCACCGTACGCCGGGCCTACACCGCCGATGGGCGCGAATACACGATTACTGACACGGTCGGTTTTGTCCGTCACCTGCCCACCCAGCTGGTGGAAGCTTTCCGGTCCACGTTGGAAGAAGTCGGCCAAGCCGACGTGCTGGTCCACGTGGTTGATGCCTCCCATCATGATCCGGTCGGCCAGATTGAAGCGGTTCATGACGTGCTTGCTGATGTGGAAGGTGCATCCGAGGTCCCCGAGCTAATCGTGTTATCCAAAGCGGATATTGCAGACCCGATCGATATTGCTGTGCTCCAAGCGCGCTATCCGAATTCGGTGGTGGTGTCGGCAGTCACCGGCGAAGGAATCGACGAACTTCGTGAACAGATTGATGCGCTTCTGCCACGCCCCTCAATCCTGGTGAAAGTTGTGATCCCTTTTGATCGGGGCGACCTTGTCTGCCGAATCCACGAAGACGGGGAAATCTTCAGTGAAACCTATACTGAGCATGGCACCGAATTGCATGCGAATATTACCGAAGAGATCGTCGGCCTTCTCGTCGAAGCAGGAATATTAGAACGGGCGGAGCAACCTTCGTGAGCACTATTGACGACATTCTCATCCGCGTCGTCGATTCCGTAGGTGGTACCGCGCGCGAAGGCCAAACCAACATGGTTCATGCGGTACTTAAAGCCCTCGAAAACGACGAACATCTCATGGTGCAGGCAGGCACGGGCACCGGAAAGTCTTTCGGATACCTGGTCCCGGCCATGTATTGGAGTGCTCAAACCGGCCAGCGGGCTGTTATCTCGACTGCGACGCTCGCCCTGCAACGTCAAATCATGACGAATGATGCCCCTCGCGTGGCCGAAGCTGTCCGAGAAGTTACCGGTTCACACGTGGACGTGGCGCTTCTTAAGGGCTGGAATAACTACGTTTGCCTGCGCAAAGCTACCGGAGGGTATCCGGAAGAAGACGCGTTGCTTTCCCGGGCAGAAGGCGAATTTGGGGCGACCGCTACCGGCGCCGAAGTCGTACGTGCCCGAGATTGGGCGATGACCAGTGACACCGGGGATCGCGACGATCTAGTCCCTGGTGTTTCTGAACGAGTCTGGGCCCAAGTATCGATCCCGAAACGTGAATGTATTGGCGAAAAATGTCCGGTGCGCCAGAGCTGCTTTCCGGTTTTAGCACAGCAGGCGGCGGCGGAGGCAGATATTGTGGTCACTAACCATGCCATGCTCGGGATAGCTGCTACGGGAGTGCCGGTGTTACCCGATGCGCATGCCTATATTGTGGACGAGGGTCACGAGCTCGTGGAGCGGGTGACGAGCCAGTTAACGCGGTCGTTGTCCTCCTATGATTTGACCGGTTTGGCGCGCTTGTTGCGGCGTTCGGGGATGGCCGGTGCGGGTCTGGACGATATTGCTGAAGAGCTGAACGAGGTACTCGCAGACTTACCTGAACAGCGAATCACTAAGATAAACCAAGCGTTAAGCGATGTAATAGCGCGGCTTTTGGGCAAGGTGCAAGAAGCGGGCGAGGAAGCTAGCGGGTTGTCAGTAAAAGACGAAGATCTCGCGGTTGCCAAACAGGTGATCCGGTCGCGATTAGGTGAGCTTTCCGAATTTTGTGCCGACCTGTTAGGGGACGGTATTAGCGAAGAAACGCTGGTGGCGTGGAAAACTGAGCTTAACGACGATGTGGGCGCACTGTATTTAGCTCCCTTGGATGTTTCGGCGTCGATCGCAGATGGGTTGTTCGAGGAACGGCCTGCCGTGTTAACCTCGGCGACTTTAATGCTGGGTGGGTCTTTTGAACCGATGGCCAACCGGATCGGTTTCACGTTTCCCAGCCAGGGCCCGTGGGAAGGAATTGATGTTGGATCGCCTTTCGATCCGGCAACTCAAGGCGTGCTGTATGTTGCCGCGCATTTACCGATTCCCGGGCGCGACGGATACGGTCACGAACATTTAGATGAGATCGTGGATCTGATTGAGGCGAGCGGCGGGGGAGCACTGTGCTTGTTTACCTCGAAAAACGCGGCGACTCGGGCAGCTGAGTACGTGCGTGAACGGATTACGACGCCGGTTTTTGCGCAGGGCGAGGACCAGTTGCCGACGCTGATAGAAGATTTTATGGACGACGACGCGGCTTCGCTATTTGGCACCATGTCACTGTGGCAAGGGGTCGACGTTCCAGGGCATACTTGCCGTTTGGTGATTATTGACCGGATACCTTTTCCGCGTCCGAATGATCCGTTGATACAAGCCCGCCAGCGAGTGGTTGAAAAGAACGGCGGCAACGGTTTTATGACGGTTGCCGCCGCCCATGCCGCACTGATGTTAGCCCAGGGAGCTGGGCGTTTGCTACGACGTACAACGGACCGCGGAATGGTAGCTGTTCTCGATCAACGTTTGCGGACTGCCCGGTACGCAAACTATTTGCTGGCCTCAATGCCCGCAATGTGGCCCACGACAAACCCTGTGCAAGCTAGGGAGATTTTGCGGCGGCTCCGGGATGCGGGGAGCGCGGATTGAGGCCCGAAATTTTGTGATGGTGAAAGAGCCGAGCTGGCAGGTTAAAGCGCCCGTAGCACGGTAACGACTTTACCGAGAATGACGGCGTTATCGGCGGGGATCGGCGCGTAGTCACTATTTCGGGGCAGGAGCCAGGTGTGGCCCTGCATGCGAGAAAAGACTTTGACGGTGGCTTCATCGTCAATCATGGCCGCCACAATTTGACCGTTATCTGCAACTGGCTGACGGCGCACGACCACCCAGTCACCATCACATATTGCGGCGTCAATCATTGAATCACCGCTAACCTTCAACATGAACAATTCACCGGTACCAGTGAGCTGCCGGGGTAGCGGGAACACGTCTTCAATCATCTGTTCGGCCAGTATTGGCCCTCCGGCAGCAATCCGGCCGACTAGTGGAACATTTACGGTCTGTCCGATGGGAATATCCGTATCGTCAAGGCGGACCATGTCAGGTTCGGGGGTGACGGCGAGCTTACGCCGAGCAGGTCTTGTGCGGCGTTGAGTGAACTTGCCAGTGGTGGTGTCCAGTGTGTATCCCAGATCGGTAATCTCTAAAGTGCGTGGGCGACGTGGATCAGCGGCGAGCACGCCAGCTTCCTTTAAAATATCGAGCTGATGTTTGACTGATGAAGGAGATTTTAACCCGACAGCATCGCCGATCTCACGTACGGTCGGAGCGATTCCACGCTCCATAATTGTGGTGCGTACGGTCTCAAAAATCTGTAGCTGACGGGCAGTTAAGTTCGCGTCTGTCATGATCAACTCTTTTTCGCTAACGACTCATCAAAGCTGCCCAGGTAGATGCCACGAAAAACGTGTTAAAAAACTGTCCGAGCCACCTGATTAGCTTGTTCTTAGGTTAATCGAAGAGCGCGAGCTTTTCAAACATCTGTTCTAAAGAGTGTCGAACAGTTGTTCTGGACTTTCGTTCTTTGATTGGATAGAATTCAAACAGTTGTTCGACGAACATGTGTTCGAGGAGGAAAAATGTCTGCGATTGATATGAATGCGTTAGTGCAGCGTTATCCGCGAGTTTCTCAGGGTTCATCACGCCCGGCAACGCATGTGTTGCGCCCGGCTTTGCGTGCATCGCGTCCGCTTATGAGCGTTGTAGAAGACATTTCCGCCCAACCGGCTATCCCTGCTCATCAGCCACACCCAGTGCGTCGCACGCAACCGATCGGAGATGGCCCGCAACGGCAGATCGTTCGGCCGGATCGTCCAGCTTCGCGCAAGCAACGGTTGCTACACGCGGTACCTTCGGCGCACTCTGCCGGGCGAGCGGCAGAAGTTTCGGAACTGGGATGGAGAGTCGTTCAACCGCGCCTTCCACATTCACGCCCTGCAACCGTTCGTCGGCCAGCACAGCAGCAAACACGTCGGGTTGAGCAAACGCCCGTGCATGATTACTCGGTTGTTATCAAGCGTGTAGCCCAACTGATCGCGCTATTCGCACTCACTGTCGCTGCCGGGTTTTTCATTGTTGCATTTTTCGGGCTCGGCCCAGAAGCCGGAAGCATGATGGTGGTGCAATCGGGTGATACGCTCAGCTCTATTGCTGTTAGCCTCGGGGCAGATGTGCCAACAGTTGAAGTAATTTCAGATATTATGGCGCTTAATTCGCTTGATTCTACAGTTCTCATTACCGGGCAAGAGCTGATTCTGCCACGTTATTAATCGGACAAAACGGGGTTTTTCTTGCCGCTTTTTCATCGGGCGGCTACCTTGGACATATGCATTGTCCTTTTTGTAAACACGCTGACTCGCGCGTCGTTGACACGCGTACTTCTGACGACGGCCAAGTAATCCGTCGCCGCCGAGAATGCCCAAAGTGTAAACGTCGTTTTTCAACAACTGAGACCTCGACTCTTACGGTGATTAAGCGTTCGGGTACTTCTGAACCTTTTTCACGGGAAAAAATTATTGCCGGTGTTGGGAAAGCCTGTCAAGGCAGGCCGGTTACCGATGATCAGTTAGCCTTGCTTGCTCAACAAGTTGAAGAAACCTTGCGCGCGCAGGGTGCCTCGCAGATTGAGGCCTACGATATTGGCCTAGCTATTCTCGAACCGTTGCGTCAACTTGACCAGATTGCCTATTTGCGTTTTGCTTCTGTGTACTCGAATTTTGACACGCTTGAGGATTTTGAAGAGGCTATCGCAGAGCTGAAAAATGCTACTAGCTAAGGACGGCTCGCGGCATTTAAAAACAATATAACGCGATTTTCGATCGTTAAGCTAAAGGCGGTATCCACACGGATACCGCCTTTAGCTTATGTCTATTTACAACGTAGCGTGTAACAACTACTTTTCGTCTACGTCACTTGGAGAGTCAGCTACGGGAGCGTCAGTCACTGTGTGAACTCGCGACTCGTTATCGGCTTCTGATGCCGATGCCGCCGATTCGGACGAATCTTTGCGATGCTCCATGTAGTCTTTGATACCGGCAGTTGACGAAGCTAACCACGTCTTGAAATTCTCCAAGGTCAGGCCAGATTGGCGGGCAGAGACTTCCACATCTTCGTCTGCTGTTTCACCGTCGTGATCGGCTCGCTCGGCGATACGGGCGCGGAAGGCCTCAAACTTTTCTGTGTTTTCTTCGGTCCATGCCTTTACGTCGTCTACCGAAGCAGAGGCCTTTTCCCGCAGGCTTTCTAAGTATTCGTCAACGCGCGCGCTTGCATGTGATGAAGCTTCCGAAATACGTTCACGCCACTGGCCGGAGCGTAACTCCAACTGGGAGAGCCGTTCTTTTACGTTACGACGTAAGACTTTACCTAGAGCTGAACGGGGAAGTTCATCCAAAATTGCGATCGATTTTGGCATCGCATACTTAGCCAACTTGTCTTGCGTCCAAGCTCGGACCGCTTCCAGATCAACTGTGGCACCTGGCTCGAGCACTAACGCGGCAACTACCGATTCACTAAAAGAATCCGTGGGCATACCAACAACAGCGACGTCTACCACGCCTGGCATCTGCCGTACCGCGTCCTCAACTTGGGACGGATAAACGTTGAAGCCCGAATTAATAATCATTTCCTTGCGGCGATCAGCCATCACGACAAAGCCGTCATCCCAGTAGCCTAAATCGCCGGTACGGAACCAGCCATCTTCGGACAACACTTCAGCGGTTTCTTCGTCATTGCCCAAGTAGCCTTGGAAAATCTGCGGACCACGAGCGCAAATCTCGCCAATTTCACCCGGTTCAACAATCCGCTCTGGATTATCTTGATCAACGATCTTTACTTCGGTGGATGGGAAAGGAATACCCAGAGTCGATGGACGACGATCTGGAGAAACCGGAGAACCAGTAATAACTGGAGCGGTCTCCGACAGTCCGTAACCTTCGATAATATAACCGTTCGTTGCGCGCTCCCATCGAGCCGCCAGCTCCGGATCCAGTGCCATCGCACCGGAAACACAGTAGTGAATCGTCGTCAAATCAACCTGAGGACGCTCGTCAGCCGCATCCAGAATCTTCTTATAGATCGGTGGCACTCCGCCAAAGAACGTCATCGGATGGCGCTTATGCCCAGCGAATAAAATATCGACATCGAACGTCGGCGTCATCACGATAGTGGAAGCAGACTGGACGGAGAAACACAAGGAAAGTTGCAAACCGAAAGCGTGGAAGAAAGGCAACACGGCACCCACGGTTTCTTCACCGCGTTTAAACCCGGGCATCCACGCTTCTACCTGCATAGTGTTGGAAATGACGTTGCGATGTGAAAGTTTAACTGCCTTCGGCGTGCCGGTTGTTCCACCGGTCTGCAACAGTACTGCCAGGTCATCTGGATCCGCGCCCTCGACCTTTGCGATCGGCGTCGGATCTGCATGCTTGACTTGGTTATCCCACGAATGTACACCGGGAGGAACGTTCCCGCGTAGCTTCGCACGCTGTTCACGTGCCGCTTTAATCGGGAGCTTAAGCAAGAACTGCGATTTCTTCGGCAAAGCCTTTGTCAGGTTAACCGCGAGATAAGTGCGGCCCTTAAAATCGCCATCCACAATCAGCTGCTCAAGCGTCTTTTCCCAACCAATAACAACAGTCGAACCCACGAGCTCGATTTGATCGTTAAGCTGCGACAACGGCGCCAACGGGTTGTGTTCGGCAACTGTTGCACCAACTGCTGCAATCGCAAAATATGCCACATAGTGTTGTGGACAGTTCGGCAAAATAACCGACACTACATCGCCACGGCGCACGCCAACCATATACAGTGCCGTAATTGCCCGCTCAACCTCATTGGCCAGCTCGCCGTACTTGTAGTCACGCCCTAAGAAATCAATTGCTACCCGATCTGGATAGTCGCGTGCGGAATCAAACAGCAACCGATCGATCGTAATATCCGGGATCGTAATCTCGGTAGGAACACCTTCAGCGTAGTGCTCGTGGGCGCGTGCCATATTCGCGGGCATGAACTCTCCTTTAGGCGGATACTGCAACTTGGTGTCGCAGGAAAACAGTGATGATGTCAGTCTAGGCGACCGAATTGTGCCTTTCCTACGGAACCGTAAGAAAGCGTCCAAGATAGCATGTGAAGTTTGCTACGCAGGCGTAAGCATGGGGGGAACAAAGAGCGATGGTGAAGAAGTCCTGTAGGTAAAAGCGGCTTTTCGCATTTGAACGTGTAGATGTCTTTGAATCTCTCTGCTCCGGGGATGGCGCCTGATCTGTTGTTTTTATGGCTGCTTCCGGGTCAGAGCAATTTGAAATTAGGGAAAATCGAACTAT
>JAAYWS010000079.1 GCA_012516575.1 Actinomycetaceae bacterium | reverse complement strand
TCAATATTAATCGTCTCTACCCAGACCAGCCGAGTGAATTGCCGGCGCATGCCGTGGTCCTATCCGGATCTGGCCCTACCATCGCCGTCATGTGCGATCCGGTCGACGCTCCTGGACTCGCTAGTGCGCTCACCGCTCGTTTCCCGAACCTGACCGCCGTTGTCACTACCGGTCCAGCGCCGGGCGCGCGGGTGGAAAACCCAGCAGAAAACTCAGCAGAAAAGGACTGCTAGTGGCCCATATTCTTGGTTTAGAAGACGTTTCAATTTCGCTGGGCTCGCGTCCAATTTTGGGAAATCTCAACCTGTCTTTTGGAAACGGTGCCCGTATCGGCGTCGTCGGTCCAAACGGTGGCGGAAAATCAACCCTGCTTAAACTGATTACCCGAGAACTGACTCCGGATACCGGCCAGGTGACCGTAACCGGCGGTACCGAGTTCGCCATGCTAGGGCAGGCCGATAACTTCGACACCGGCCAAACCGTGCGCGAAGCGATTCACGGGGATGCGGCAGAGTACGAATGGGCATCCGACGCCGATATTCGCTATCTACACGACGGGCTTATTCCGGATGTGGGCCTTGACAAGCCGGTCAGTGAACTGTCTGGTGGGCAACGTCGGCGAGTAGCGCTTGCCGCTACGTTGGCGGCGCCGGCGAATGTTGTTATCCTCGACGAGCCTACGAACCATCTCGACCTACAAGGAGTCACTTTCCTCGCCGAATACCTCAACGATCGTTTTGCTCGGGGTTCGGGCGCGCTTATTGTTGTCACCCACGACCGCTGGTTTCTCGACGCGGTATGCGACCGGCTGTGGGAAGTGGTTCCTGGGCACGACGGCGCTGGGGGACGGTCCCCGCAGCCCGGACATGTAGAAACGTATGAGGGCGGGTATGCGGCTTATATTTTGCAACGCGCGGAGCGGGCACGTCTTGCTCAACAAGCAGCAGAAAAACGTGCCAATCTGCTTCGTAAGGAACTGGCATGGTTGCGACGTGGTGCTCCTGCGCGGACTGCTAAACCCAAGTTTCGCATTGACGCGGCCAACGAACTGATCGCCAATGAACCGCCTCCGCGCGACTCGGTTGAACTTGCCAAAATGGCAACTACTCGGCTCGGCAAAGATGTTATCGACCTCGAAGACGTCAGTTTTTCGTGGGATCCGAATGATCCTCAGGTGCCTTTTATCCTCGATAACGTTACGTTCCGGTTAGCGCCGGGAGAACGAATAGGCATTGTAGGGGCCAATGGTGCGGGAAAATCCTCGCTTCTTGGTCTTCTTAATGGCACGTTACAGCCCACCTCCGGGCGCTTAAAACGCGGGAAAACCGTCAAGCTTGCGACGTTAAGCCAAGAAACACGTGAGCTTGACGAGGTGGCCCATCGCCGCGTCGTCGAATCCGTACACGATATTGCCACCCACGTTACGGTGGGTAAAAAAGAAATGTCGGCCTCCCAGCTGGTCGAGAAACTTGGTTTCACGCGCGAACGAGCATGGACGCCGGTGGGTGAGCTTTCCGGCGGGGAACGACGCCGGTTGCAACTATTACGTTTGCTGGTCAGCGAACCGAATGTGCTGTTGTTAGACGAGCCGACGAATGACTTAGACACCGATACCTTGGCCGCTATTGAAGACCTGTTGGACTCGTGGCCGGGAACATTGGTTGTAGTTTCGCATGACCGCTATCTGTTAGAGCGTATTACTGATCATCAAGTAGCGGTGATGGACGGGAAGATTCGGGGGCTGCCACGCGGGTTAGACCAGTATCTGGAGCTCGTTGCGGAGGCGAAAAAGACCGAGTCGCAGGCGTCTGCTACCGGAGGCGGGACTGTTACGCGAGCCGGTAGTGCTGAACCGGGCCGTGTCCGGGATGCGGCTAAAGAACGGCAGGCTCGCAAAGACATGGCCCGGGTTGAGCGCAAACTTACCCGACTGCGCGCCCAGCTTGATGACAATGGCCTGCGCCAAGCTGAGATTGCGTCCTCAGGCGATTATGAAAAACTTACTCAGCTCGGCCAAGAAGCAGCGGCCTTGCGCGATGAGATCGACGAACTTGAGCTCGAATGGCTGGATGCGGCGGAAGAGGCTGAACGCTGGGGTTAGTGTGCGGGCGTGATAAGCGCCGTAGACTAGGCGGGCATGTCTCACTTGTCGGATTTTAAGATGCCACTCAACAAAATATCTTGATGTGAAGTAAAGTTGCTGGTATGAACGCGCACCGCCCTGCAGAAAACTCCCAAGGCATGAATGACGACGTCGATGCCATTATTGAAGCGTGGGAGACTCAACGCCCTGATTTCAGCGTCGAACCCCTGGCAATTTTCTCCCGGATGTTACGTTTGTCGCGGCATATTGAACGCATGCGTAAACGTGTTTTCTCTCGCCACGGCCTCGAGACGTGGGAATTCGAAATGCTCGCTGCACTGCGCCGTCAACACGACTATCAGCTCACAGCTGGACAGCTGATGAAAGAGACGCTGGTATCTTCTGGAACCGTTACGAATCGCCTTGACCGGATGGAAGTAAAAGGGCTCCTACAGCGCTTTGCTGATGAGCACGACGGGCGGGTGGTGCATGTGAAAGCAACTGATACGGGCATCACGCTAGTTGATGGCGCGATGAAAGACATGCTGGTTGTGGGATCCGAGATTTTGGAGCCCTATAGTGCAGAAGAAAACGCGGCAACCGCCGATTATTTGCGCCGACTTTTGCACTATTTCGAAGATTGCGCCTGCTAACTGGCGTTTTATTAACTAGGTTTGCAGATTAACGCTCAGCCTCCGCGTAGGGCCTCTTTCAACGAAAGGCGCTTGCCGGTGCGCAGGATCGAATTCTCATAAATCTTGCCTGCCACTATTGCTAGCAACGGGATGGAGACTAGCGCTATTGCTGCTGCAACCAGTTGCTCACCGTTAGAAACCGCGTTATAAGAGCTACGTACCGGCATCATAAACGAAGAGAAAAATGGCACGTAAGAGAAGATCTTCGTCCAAATCCCATCCGGTTGCAAAGGCACTAAGAACATTCCCAGATAGAGCGGGACCAAGGCAAAGAACGACATTGGCGTGCTGATCGCGCCCAAGTCTTCTTGCCTAGAAACCGTAGACGCTAGAGCGCCCGCAATCATAGCGAAAATAAAGAAGCCCAGAACCGTCCACACCACCGTCCACACAATAGTGGACGACAGTCCCAGATCTGTCCATACGCCCGCAATATTGAGTGCAACAATCGCAGTAAGAATAAAGACTAAAAACTGGCCGAGAATAAACGTGCCAATACCGAGGATCTTGCCTAATAACAAGGTTTTCGGTTTGATCGTGGTGAGCAAAATTTCCACAACTCGAGAGGTTTTCTCTTCCACCACGCCAGTGGTAATCGTGGTCAGACCAGCCATCACTGCCAACACCAAAAGCATAAGAACAACAATGGACACCATATAACCCTTGGGATTGGTCATCATCAGGTTACCGTCGGACCCGATATTAAGAATCTTCGTGGCGAAAGGTGATAGTTCCTCCCCGATGAAGCTGGCAGCGTCTGCATCTAAAGGCCCAGCGACCGCATCAGCCCGCCAGATCATCACGACTGTCTCAATATGGCTTTCCATCCCATTCATAATCGTGTCCAAATTCGGATACGTCACGAGGGGGCTTTCCGGGGTGCCAGACAATGTTGCGTAGTAGGCGTCGTCAACGTCGGCAGCGATCTGTTCTTCTAACCATGCCTTAGTCTGCCCATCTCCGATTTCTACGCCAGAAACATTTGGGTCTATCGCATTGATCAGAGGCAGGACTGATGCTGCTGATTCTTCGACGCCAATGACATAAACGCCGTTGGCGCTAAAAAGGCTGCCGCCTTCGGCGTCGTTCTTATCCAAAAAATATTTCGCGACAAAACCGGCTGCCAAAATAATGACTACAAGAATAATTGTCATAATCCGCATTGGGCGGGAGCGGAGCAGGACATGAATTTCACGCTTTGCGACTAATCCCAGCATGTTATTTCCTCCCGAACAGGGCGGCTAGACCCTTCTTTTTGGGTTTTGCGATTTCCGTAGTTGCTACGCCTTCATGTGGCAAGGCGACCACGTCTTTGAAAATATCTTGCAAATGCGGGCGCTGCGGGCTGAACTCATACACTGGGCCGACATCCAGCGCGGCGCGTAGCACGGCTTGTGAGTCCAAATGCGCAGGGACGACGACGGTTACGGTGTTTGCGTGCACGCTCAGCACTTGAGCGCCGACCGTTTGCATCACATTGGCTAGGGTTTGGCTATCGCCTCCGGTGCGAATAGCGATATGTGCCGAATCAGTGGTACGCAAATCATCAATCATGCCTTCGGCGACGATTTTACCGCGTGCACAAATCCCAACCCGGTCACATAGCCGTTCGACTAAATCGAGCTGATGAGAAGAAAAGACCACGGTCGCCCCAGCTTGGGCTTTTTCGCGCAGCACGGCGGACATCACGTCCACTGCCACCGGGTCGAGACCAGAAAACGGTTCGTCCAAAACAAGGACGTTCGGGTTGTGGATGAGCGCGGCAGCCAACTGTACGCGCTGTTGATTACCGAGAGATAAGGTCTGTACCTCGTCCCCGCGACGAGCGTCCACGCCTAAACGTTCCGTCCAATATTCCATTGACTGCCGAGCGTCGGCTGCCGACATGCCCTGCAGGCGTGCCAAATAAATCAGTTGGTCACCAACCCGCATTTTCGGATATAGGCCGCGCTCGGCAGGCATATAGCCAAAATTCTTGCGAGTCTCAAAATCAAGGGGCGTGCCATTTAAACGGACTTCACCAGAGTCGGTTTCTAGTACGCCCAGGGCAATACGCATCGTCGTCGTCTTGCCTGCGCCGTTTGAGCCTACGAAACCGTAGAGCTCGCCCGGGTGCACGGTAAACGTCATGCCATCTAGGGCTACGACCTTGCCGAAACGTTTATGTAAATCAAGTATTTCGAGCGTCATCGGAAACCAAACCTTACTGGGTAACTAAACGCGGATTTGGGTCAATTGCGTGCAAGCCATTCCACATGAGATTAACCAGGTGAATAGCCATCTCCTCCTTTGCTGGCTCCCGGTTAATCGCCCAAGACTGGCCCATAATACCCATCAAACCCGCGAGCATCTGCGAATATAACCCGATGGCGGTAGCCGGGAAATCGAGGTGCTCAAAATATTCGGTGAGTAACTCCGACAGATGATCTCCCATATCCGAGATAATGGTGGAGAATTTACCGCCGGAAAGTACTTCCGGACTTTGATGAACCATTAGGCCAAAACCAGACGGATTTTCCTCAATGTAATCGAGCAACGCCAACACGACTGACTCTAAGGCATGACGTGGGCCCTGTGCTGAACCGAGAGAATCTTCCAAAATCTTGTTTAACGCCGTCGTCTCCCGATCGACGATCACCTGGTACAAACCCTCTTTACCGCCAAAATGTTCGTAAATGACGGGTTTAGAGACTTCCGCTGCGCTCGCGATTTCTTCGATTGACACTGCGTCGTAGCCGCGGGCGGCGAACAAGTCACGGGAGATGCCAATAAGCTGCTCGCGACGTTGCACTCGCGTCATACGTTGCCGTTTAGGGGCTGTGGTCTGGGAAGACAGTGAGTTTTCAGTCATGTCTTTAAGTATGCCACAAGCTACCCTATCGTAGGCAAACTGGCAATAAACATTGGTTAAATGGCGTTTAAACGCGGAAATGAGAGATAGACTATGTGCAAATAATTGGAAACCGGGCGATT
Organism: Actinomycetaceae bacterium; assembly: GCA_012516575.1. Classification (GTDB taxonomy): domain Bacteria; phylum Actinomycetota; class Actinomycetes; order Actinomycetales; family Actinomycetaceae; genus Arcanobacterium. Next base: position 9,140 of record JAAYWS010000079.1, on the reverse strand, counting down.
CGGCTGGCACAATGGAACCTGTGATTCCGCCATGGTGTAATGGCAGCACAGCGGTCTTTGGAACCGTTAGTCTAGGTTCGAATCCTGGTGGCGGAGCGAATAAGCCTGTGGGCTAAGGAGGAGTTTGTGACAGATTCCGGTTATGCGGCGATTGTTCTTGCGGCTGGTAAAGGTACGCGAATTAAGGCCCAAACCCCGAAAGTCCTCCTCGAAATGTGCGGGCGTTCCCTAGTTGGGCACGTGCATGATGCGTTAACTGGAGCTGGTTGCGACACGATCGTTTACGTTGTGCGCCATGAACGCGAACGGGTCGTAGCGCATTTGAATGACATTGCCCCGAATGCGTTGATCGCCGATCAAGACGACGTTAAAGGAACCGGTCGGGCCGCATGGTGTGGTCTGCAGGTGCTTCCAGCTGATCTGACTGGGCCAATTCTGGTGGTTGCCGGTGATGTGCCGATGTTTGAAGCAGAATCGTTGGCCGAGCTTTTTGACATCCACGTGCGGGAAAACAATACGATTACCGTCCTGTCGACCGTTTTGGAAGACTCCTACGGATACGGCCGGATTATTCGAGCCGCTGCTCCAGGTACGGATGAAGTTGCCGGTACCCCGGAAGCAACCGGAGCGATTACCGGGATTACTGAAGAAAAAGACGCCACCGATATTGAGCGTCAAATTAAGGAAATCGGCACGTCCACGTACGTGTTTGATGCGGCATTCCTGCGTGAAATCTTAGACACCCTCGGCACTGATAACGCGCAAGGTGAAGTCTATTTAACCGATGCGATTGCCAAAGCCAGTGAACAGGGCTTGCGCGTTGGCTCGTTTATTCTCGGGGATTCTATGCAGGCTGAGGGCGTGAACGACCTTGTCCAGCTCGCCACCCTGCGTGCCGAGAAGAACCGCCGGATCCAAGAAAAGTGGATGCGTAGCGGAGTATCGATTATTGATCCGGTAACGACGCATATCGACGTCGACGTAACTCTGGCGCCGGACTCCATTATTCAGCCGGGCACAATTCTTCGTGGCAACACGGATATTGGGCCTTTCGCCGTCGTCGGTCCACATTCAGAACTGACGAATGTGAAAGTTGGACAGCAAGCTAGCGTGCCTTACACGGTGGCTTGCAATACTGGAATCGGAGATGGTGAGAAGATTTCGCCTTTCTCTGTTCTGGGGGATTCCGCCAGCTAGGCTGAAAAGGTGAGCGGAACCCCGCTCGCGAGGATTTGCTGGAGAGAGCGTTGAATAACAAGTTGACTACGGGTATCCATACGAGCGGTGAAAAGCATCTGGTGCTGGCTACAGGCCGAGCACATCCGGAATTGGCACAAGCAGTAGCTCGCGAACTAGGTATTGAGCTACTACCAACAACTGCCTACGATTTTGCGAATTCGGAAATTTACGTCCGGTTCGATGAATCCCTGCGCGGGGCAGACGTATTTATTTTGCAATCCATTACCAACCCGGTAAATAAGTGGATTATGGAAACGCTGATTATGGTCGATGCCGCTAAGCGTGCTTCGGCCAAGCGGATTACGGTAGTACTGCCGGTCTATCCGTATTCACGGCAGGATAAGAAGCATATGGGCCGCGAGCCGATTTCGGCTCGACTGATGGCGGATATGTTCAAGACGGCAGGTGCAGACCGGATTATGTCGGTTGATTTGCATGCTTCGCAGACCCAGGGCTTCTTTGACGGCCCGGTTGATCACCTGTGGGCGATGCCGACGCTGGTCGAATATGTACGTACCCGGGTGGATTTGGCTGAGTCGGTTATTGTCTCCCCGGATGCGGGCCGTATTAAGGTGGCCGAGCAGTGGGCGGCACGCATGGGCGGGTTGCCACTGGCTTTCGTTCACAAGACGCGCGATTTTAGCCGTCCGAATGAAGCAACTGCGAATCGGGTAGTTGGTGAAGTGGCCGGTAAGACTGCCGTTATTGTGGACGACTTGATCGACACGGCAGGAACTATCGTGGGAGCTGCGAAGGTCGTGCTGAACGCTGGTGCGAAGGACGTTATTATTGCGGCCACGCATGCACCAATGTCCGAACCGGCGACGAAGCGTCTGCGGGAGTCCGGCGTTCGGGAAATCGTTATTACCGATACCTTGCCAATTCCAAGCGATAAGCAATTCCCACAACTGACTGTGCTACCGATTGCGCCAGTACTGGCTACTGCAATTGAAGAAGTCTTCAATGACGGCTCGGTGACTTCGCTGTTTGACGGAGCTTTCTAGAACTGGAACTGTCCGGCGCTTGAGGCTCGAGCCTCGAAAATCGAGACTTTCGAGGCTCGGTGCCTCCGAGCTCGGTGCTTTTGTGTGAATTGCGCACACTGACTATCAGGTGCGCGGGGTAAACAGTTAGAATCTTGGAGTTGCCTCGGCGAGGGAGTTTATCTCCGTTATCGACGCGGTGTCTATTGCTTTCTCCTGATCGCGGTAGCCTCCGTTCGGGGCCGTTACCTAGTAAGCAAAGGAGAAAAAATGGCTGAAAAACTTGCAGCTGAACTTCGTACCGATTTTGGTAAGGGCGCATCGCGTCGCCTGCGCCGGGAAGCAAAGCTTCCGGCAGTTGTATACGGACACGGCGAAGACCCGGTCCACATTGCACTGGACTACCACGATTCTTTCCTCGCGGTACGCGGCAATGCGAATGCTCTGGTTGAGCTGAACCTCGATGGCGAAACCCAGATTGCCCTCGTGAAGGATATTCAGCGTAACCCGCTCACCCGCATGATCGAGCATATGGATCTGCTTCGCGTTAAGCGCGGCGAAAAGGTTGAGGTTGTTGTTCCGATCGTTATTGAAGGCGAACCCTTCGGCGAAGTCGTGGCTACCCTCGAGCTTATGGATCTGCCGATTCTCGCACCGGTTACCGCTATTCCGGACCATATCGTTGTTGACGTTGAAGGCCTCAACGAAGGCGAGAACGTGACCTTGGCTGATCTCAAGCTACCAGCAGACGTAGAAGCTACCCTCGAAGAGGACACCGTACTGGTCGTACTGTCGATTCCGGTTGCTGACGTTCCAGCTGATGAAGAAGCTGACGAGGCTGAGGAAGCTACCTCGGAAGAAGCAGCTGAGTAGTTTCTGATTGTGTTTCATTGAGCAGGCGCTGAAAAGCATTCTGCACATGACAAGAAGGAGTCGGATCTGGGTATGCCGGATCCGACTCCTTTATTTGATTAAGTAACATTTTTCGGGCTCACCGCAGGGTTTGTGACCGACCGTTGTAGGCTGGACTAAGAAATGAGGGAGTGTTGATGTTTACGGTAGTAGGACTGGGAAATCCCGGACCAAAGTATGCCGGCAACCGGCATAATATCGGGCAGATGGTGATTGACCGCTTGGCTGAACAGGCCGGCACCACGCTCGCAGTACACAAACAATCTAATACTCGGGCGGCCTCGGTACGGATAGGGATTGCACCGGGTAATCCCGGCAAGCAAGCGATTCTTGCGATTTCGAACGGTTATATGAATACTTCTGGTGGGCCGACCAGCTCGCTATTGAAGTATTTTGGGGGCGAACCAACGAGTCTGATTGTTATTCACGATGAGCTTGATCTTCCTTTCGGAACCTTGCGGCTCAAACGTGGAGGGGGAGAAGGCGGCCATAACGGCTTGAAATCCATTTCCCAATCCCTGAAAACCAAAGATTATATTCGGCTCCGTTTCGGAGTAGGACGACCACCGGGACGGCAAGACCCGGCTCATTTCGTACTCTCTGATTTCTCGGCCACCGAACGCAAAGAGCTTCCGTTACTAATTGAAGAAGCCGCTGACGCCGTTCTTGATGTTATTACGCTCGGCCTCGATAAGGCCACAATGCGGTTGCATACCGCAAACTAGCTGAATACTACTGCTAAGGAACCGATGAACCTCGCTCCGCTTCTCCCGCTTTTAGCTAACGATCCTACCCTGACTCATGTTGGCGATCAGGACCGGGAAAATATCGTCCTCCCGCGCGGCGGCCTCGCCCCGACAATCGCCGAATTAGCGGGAGCTCGCACCGGAAAACCCGCGCGTCCACTACACGTTGTGGTGACGGCTTCTGGACGCGAAGCCGAAGATCTGGCAGCAAGCCTTGCTGGTTTTATGGATAGGGACGTTATTGACGTGCTACCTTCGTGGGAAACTCTTCCACACGAGCGGCTTTCCCCACGTTCTGATACGGTTGCGCGGCGTCTGCGGGTGTTTCGGCGGTTAGCCCACCCGGAAGAAAGTGTTCCGTTACGCGTACTGTTCGCACCGATCCGGGCGATGCTACAACCAATCGCAGAAGGGCTTGGCGAACTGGACCCGATCCGGCTGTCCGTAGGCGAGATGGTCGATTTCGTCGAGCTCCAAGCCCGACTAGTTGATGCGGCGTATTCTCGGGTGGACATGATTGAAGGCCGCGGACAATTTGCCGTACGCGGTGGGATTATCGACATTTTTCCGCCCACTGAAGCACACCCGTTACGTGTCGAATTCTTTGGCGATGAGGTTGATGAGATCCGTGCTTTTGCGGTTTCGGATCAACGTTCGCTACACGGGGTTGACTCACTATATGCTCCGCCTTGCCGAGAAATCTTGCTGACGGATCACGTGCGTTCCCGGGCGGCAGCTACACTGGGTAAGCTTCCTGGAGCGGTCGATATGCTCGAGAAGATTGCCAATGGGATCGCAGTTGAAGGCATGGAATCTCTTATGCCGGTGCTCGTTGACAATATGGTTCCGGTTACCTCGGTGCTTCCAGAAAACTCGCGCATCGTCGTCGTCGAGCCGGAGCGGATCGCCGCGCGCGCTGAATCGCTATTAGAGACAACCGATGAGTTTATGGAAGCCGCGTGGTCGGCGGCCGTTGCGGGTGGAAAGGTGCCGATTGACGTCAACGCCGCATCGTTCCTGACGGTGAGTGAACTTCGCGCGGATGCCATGGGCCGCGGACTGGGCTGGTGGACGCTGGGTGCTTTTAACCAGCCGGGTCTGACTGCGCTGAATATGCGCGAACCGCGTAAGTTTTCCGGAAAAGTTGACGAGGCGATCACCGAAATCGCGAAACTCACCGGCGCACAATGGCAGGTTGCGCTTGTCGTCGAAGGCGCTGGACTTGGCCGCCGACTCGTCGAACAATTGAACGACGCCGAAGTGCCCGCCAGTTTTGCGGACAGCTTGCCAGAAAACCTTAAACCCGGCGTCGTTCACGTGACGACCGGAGCACTAAGCACCGGTTTTGTGGCTGAAAAACTCAAACTAGCAGTGATTGGCACCCAAGATTTACTCGGCCGCCAACGCTCCACCACGCGCGACCAGCGTGCTATGCCCAAGCGGCGTAAAAACGCCGTCGACCCGCTCCAACTCAAGCCTGGCGATTACGTGGTCCATCAGCGGCACGGCGTCGCCCAGTTTATTAAGCTTGCTAAGCGCGCGCTTGGCGGGGGCGGGGGAGCTCAACGTGAATATGTGGTGCTTGAATATGCTTCGTCCAAGCGCGGCGGGCCGCGCGACCAGCTCTGGGTGCCTACCGATCAGCTTGATCAGGTCACGAAATATGCCGGAGGCGACTCGCCGTCGTTAAACAAAATGGGCGGGGCAGACTGGGCGAAAACCAAGGCGAAAGCCCGGGCGGCTGTTAAGCAGATTGCCAAGGAACTGGTCCGGCTTTATGCCAAGCGTCGAGCTACAAAAGGCCATGCGTTCTCGCCCGACACTCCGTGGCAACGCGAACTGGAAGATGCGTTTGAATTCGTAGAAACCCCTGACCAGCTTGCCACAATCGAAGAAGTCAAACGCGATATGGAATCGCCTGAGCCAATGGACCGGTTGATTTCCGGCGATGTGGGCTACGGTAAAACCGAGATTGCGGTGCGTGCGGCGTTCAAGGCTGTTCAAGACGGCAAACAGGTGGCAGTGCTCGTTCCCACCACACTGTTAGTGCAACAACATCTTGAGACTTTTACCCAGCGCTACGCGGGATTTCCGGTGAAAGTGGCGGGGCTTTCCCGGTTCCAAACCGATAAAGAGGCCGAAGAGGTTCGTAAGGGCGTGCGTGCGGGCACGATCGACGTCGTTATTGGTACTCACCGGTTGATTACTGGGGATGTGCGGTTCAAAGACCTCGGTTTGGTTGTGATTGACGAAGAGCAACGCTTCGGGGTGGAACATAAGGAGATGCTTAAGCAGCTCTACCCGGCGATTGACGTGTTGGCGATGTCGGCAACGCCGATTCCGCGCACTTTGGAAATGGCGGTGACCGGGATTCGGCAGATGTCGACGCTGGCAACCCCGCCCGAAGAACGCCATCCGATTTTGACGTATGTGGGGGCGCATGAGCCGAAACAGATTTCGGCGGCGATTAAACGTGAGTTGCTACGTGACGGACAGGTTTTCTATATTCACAACCGCACCCAGTCGATTAACCGGGTAGCTAATGAGATTATGAGCCTTGTGCCGGATGCCCGGGTGGCGGTCGCGCACGGCAAAATGTCGGAGGCGCAGCTGGAAACTGTGATTCAGCAGTTCTGGGATAAGGAGATCGACGTGCTGGTTTCCACCACGATTGTGGAAACCGGGCTTGATATTTCTAATGCGAATACGTTGATTGTGGAGGACGCACACAGGTTGGGCTTGTCGCAACTGCATCAGTTGCGTGGGCGCGTGGGGCGCGGTCGAGAGCGAGCCTACGCGTATTTCCTGTATCCGCGCGATAAGGCGATGACGGAAACCGCGGTGGAACGCCTGCGGACGATTGCTTCGCATACCGAGCTGGGTGCGGGTATCCAAGTGGCGATGAAGGATTTGGAGATTCGTGGCGCGGGGAACTTGTTGGGCGGAGAACAATCTGGGCATATTGCCGGGGTAGGTTTTGATTTGTATTTGCGGATGGTCTCCGACGCCGTTGCCCAGATTACCGGGCAAGACCGGCGTACCGAGGCGGAAGCGGCCGCTGATATGCGCATTGAACTGCCGGTAGAAGCCTACGTGCCCGAGCGGTGGATTACCTCCGAACGTTTGCGGTTGGAAACCTACACCAAGATTGCGAACGCGACGACGCCGGCACAGCGTGCTGATGTACGAAACGAACTGATTGACCGGTATGGCGATATTCCGGTGGAAGTCGAACGGTTGTTTATGCTTGGCGAATTGCGGGAGCTGGCACGGAGCGCAGGGATTGAAGAGATTATGGTTATGGGCCGTAACGTTCGGTTCGCCCCGGTGGTGCTCTCAGATTCACGTCACGCCCGGATGCGGCGCCTATATCCGCGGGCGATCGCTAAGCCGGCAATTAGGGCGTTGCTCGTGCCGGTGGCATCCGTGGGCACAAATGTGCTCGGAGCCCAAGAAACCGTACAGAACGAAGAGCTCTTGGACTTCGTGCGCACAGTGATTGAACAACTGTTTATCGCCAGTGTGGGGAGTTAAGCAAGTTGCCCAAGTTGAGCAGTGGCGTTCGGGGGAGTCGTCGGTTACGGGACTAAGAGCCAGTAAGCGTGTCCAATTTCGCTAAAAGCTATAAAAATCACAGGCAAATGAGCAGGGGATTTACTCCGCCCGGGTGCCATTTGCGGACGATTCATAGGACAATAGAAGATGGTGCGGCGCACGGCGCTGCATATTGACCACAAAAGTCAAAAGTTAGGAGTCCTTGTGGCAACGATTGAGGCACTTGCTTCTCGCGAAATTCTAGATTCCCGTGGAAACCCGACCGTTGAGGTTGAGGTTCTGCTCGACAATGGCGTATTTGCCCGCGCACAGGTTCCATCCGGTGCATCGACCGGCGCTTTCGAAGCTGTTGAGCGTCGCGATGGCGATTCCGCTCGTTACCTCGGCAAGGGCGTTGCTGACGCCGTTGCAGCCGTAACCGAAGTATGTGAACCGGAACTGCTCGGCCTGCCGGCAACTGATCAGCGTCTGATTGACCAGACCCTGATCAACCTCGACGGCACCCCGAATAAGGGCAAGATCGGCGCTAACGCTATTCTTGGTATTTCCCTTGCTGTTGCCAAGGCTGCAGCTGATTCGTCCGGTCTGTCGCTGTTCCAGTACATGGGTGGCCCGAATGCGCACGTTCTGCCGGTCCCGATGATGAACATTCTCAACGGTGGATCGCATGCCGATTCGAACGTTGACATTCAGGAGTTTATGATTGCTCCGATCGGCGCGCCGTCCTTCAAGGAATCGATCCGTTGGGGTGCAGAGGTTTACCACGCACTCAAGTCGGTTCTGCAGGCTCGTGGCCTGAACACCGGCCTTGGTGATGAGGGTGGCTTCGCTCCGAACCTCGATTCGAATGCTGCAGCACTTGACCTGATCATGGAAGCTATCGAGAAGGCTGGCCTGAAGCCAGGTGCTGATGTGGCGCTTGCTCTTGACGTGGCATCCACCGAATTCTTTGCCGATGGCGGCTACCAGTTCGAAGGTGGCGTCAAGTCCGCACAGGACATGATCGACTACTACGCAAAGCTCGTAGCTGACTACCCAATGGTTTCGATTGAAGATCCGCTCTCCGAAGATGAGTGGGAGGACTGGGTTTCCCTGACCAAGCAGCTTGGCGACAAGGTACAGCTCGTTGGTGACGACCTGTTCGTAACCAACCCAGAGCGTCTTGAGAAGGGCATCGCCATGGGCGCTGCTAACTCGCTGCTCGTTAAGGTTAACCAGATCGGTACTCTGACCGAGACCTTCGAAGCTGTTGAGACCGCACACCGTGCTGGCTACACCTCGATGACCTCGCACCGCTCGGGCGAAACCGAAGACACCACCATTGCTGACCTCGCAGTTGCTACCAACTCGGGCCAGATCAAGACCGGTGCACCGGCTCGTGGCGAGCGCGTCAACAAGTACAACCAGCTCCTGCGCATTGAGGATGAACTCGACGATGCAGCAGTATACGCTGGCGCTTCGGCATTCCCGCGTTTCAAGGCGTAAGAGCTGAGTTTCGCAGGGAAATATCCTGAGTCTAGAGGCATTTCGACTGCCTGCGATATGTAAGCGGTGGCCCGCAGAGCAATTGCTCTGCGGGCCCCGGCTTTTGGGTGTGGCAGTCTGTTAGCAGGCGGATTTTTGGGGTTTTCAGCCCGAGGGCCGCGCGAAATTAGGGAAAATCGAACTATCCGAAGATAGTCTGCGGATAGTTCGATTTTCCCTA
>JAAYWS010000078.1 GCA_012516575.1 Actinomycetaceae bacterium | reverse complement strand
CCAAATTAGGGAAAATCGAACTATCCGCAGATAGTCTGCGGATAACACGATATTCCCTAATTTCAAATGGCTCTAACCCTGAAACAGGCCTGAAAACAGCAGATTAGACGTACTCAGCCGTGCTGGAGGCACTGCACTAGGCACCAAAACGCTCTGCCGGCTCTTAAAGCCGTTCTGACCCTTAAAGCCGGAGCAATCCTCAATATTTTTTTCTGCTGCATCCAATCAACCGCTAAATTCCGGCATCAGAAGCCCTTCGCGAAGCAGGAAGATTCAGAACCTACACGCTTATTGTGAAAAACCTCTTTGCCTTGCGCTTGTCTTGGACAGAGTAGTGGAAGTGCCCGCCGGTTGAACCAGCGGGCACTCACTACTGACTTGTCGTATTAACTTGTCAGTTTAGTAGTTGCGATATTGTTTACTGTTCACGCTTATACTGACGGCTTCCATAAACAGCTGCGAGACCTACACCAAGCAGCAAGACAACGAGCGCTACCGTACCGCCGATGGCGACACCTGTCTTAGCCAAAGGAGGAGGTGAAGCTGGGTCAGCAGGCTTCGGTTCATGCGTATTTGTGATAGTAAATCCGGAATCCTGATCGCCACTAATCACGCTCACATAGGCGTCACTCGTTGATACCTCTTCAATGGTGTAAGTGATCTTCTCACCCTGCATGTTCTTGTCAAGGTCGGTAAAGCTTGCCTTCCAATTGTTATCTTCTGACAAGATGAGCTCATAGTCGGTTGGTTTTCCGTTGGCCAATAGTTTAACCGTGACCGACTTCGGACGTAAACCGTCCTTGTCGTTAGCGTCATCCCAAACTTTCTTCACGACAATGTCGATGGTATCTACCGCACGGGAATTAACTACGGTAATTCCGTCAGTGGTACAAGTAACATCCACAGTCTCATAACCGTCAACCAATTTCTCTACCGCGCAGTAATTGATCGGCTCGCCACCCGCAAACTCGTCAAGGCCAGTGAAGGCACCTTGCCAATCATCAGATGCATAAATGTCTAGCGTATTTCCTGTTGGTTGACCATTAGCTAGTAGCTCAACCGTGATCATATCTGGGCGTACACCATCTTGGTCGTTAGCATCTTCCCAGACTTTATCGACTAGCACCTCAATGGTCTGTTTAGCGTACTGGTTGGTCAGTGTGACTGCGGGATTGATCGGCGACGTTACTGAGTAATCTGTGAATAGCATCTGTGTCCAGTAGCTTTGATCCCCGATATGAATGTAGGAGCCAGTACCACCTTCATAACCGGAGCCGTAATAGTTGATTTGTACATGCTCGACGTTAAACTGATTCCCGTTCTCTTCAATGCTGAAGAAATAGAAGGTATCGGCGTTTTTGAAAGGTCCTTCCGGATAGTTGAGAATGCTTTGCTTTGCTGCCTCACGCTCGGATGCCGAAAGCGCATCGGCAGTTATAACCACATTTCCTTTGTTCTGCGTCATGTTCAAAACAAGTAGGGTGCTCGAGTTTGGACTGAGATCAATAGCCCAGTCCAAGCGGTTACACGGTGTAATACGTCCACCTTCGAGTGAAAAACTAGTTGGCACGACTGTAATTGCCGGTACGCTGGTTGGGGTTAGCCCATAGTTTTCAACATCGGCATTCTGTTCAGTAACCGTGTAAGTACCGGGAACAGCGTTATTCACGCTCCACGTCCATGTAACGTTCTCTGGTCCGTTAACAACTTCTGTCCAGCCATGCGAAGCTGATGTGAGGTAATAAGTTTGCGAATCGGATGTGAGAGTGACCTGAAAGTTAGCAGGGATTTTATCCGTAGGTAAACCTACGAAAGTTTTCTCGACAAGGATGTAATTCTCATCGCTAGGGGCAGTCGCTTGCGCCGCTGGCGGCAAAATCTGGAGGGCGGTAAGGAGCAATATCAGTACAGCAGATATTGATACTGCCTTCCCTTTCATCGTCGTGTTCATCTTGTCTTCAATCTTTGTCAGGACGGGCATGGACTCTGGAAGCGGGACCGCTACCAGCTAAGAAAATGCTCAGAATGTCCGGCATCTCCTTATGATCATCTAGAGATGACTTAGTAACATATCGCCTCAAACAGACCCATCGAACACTACTGCTTAATAACGACAATACTGGGTCAACTATATCCGACTTTTCCGATTCCACCAAGCCAATCACCTGCATCAATATACAATCGAGTGAGCCGCATCACCTAGCGGGCCAAATTTGAACGCCCGGGCAATACAAACAAATCACAAACGTAGCGACTACCATGGAATTACAACCCTCGCCACTCAATAAATTCTGAAATCCTGACAAGCTTTCGGGGTTGTTGGACTAGGACCGCTAAGGAAGCCAGTAGCCTCGGATGCTCATAGGAAAGGGAGAAAGAACTAGGGTCCGAAAATACGAAAAACCCCGGAACCTTTTTGGTTCCGGGGTTAATCAAAATTAGTGACGGCGGTGTCCTACTCTCCCACACCCCCTCGGGTGCAGTACCATCGGCGCTGGTAGGCTTAGCTTCCGGGTTCGGAATGGTACCGGGCGTTTCCCTACCGCT
>JAAYWS010000077.1 GCA_012516575.1 Actinomycetaceae bacterium | reverse complement strand
GGCATCACCACCCTATCCAGCAAGGATGACAAGTAGTCCAGAAAAACCAGCCTAAAACCGCCATAAAAACAGCAGATTAGACGTCATCAGCCGTGTTGGAGACACTGCGATAGGTACTAAATAGCGTTGCCGACTCATAAAGCCGTGCCAACTCCTACAACTGGAGCAATCCGCTTCTTACACCCGTGCCAAGTCCTACAACCGGAGCAATCCTCAGTATCTTGTCTCCCAAAACTGACAAACCACTAAATTCCAATACCAGGCCCCTCCTTAAAGCAGGAAACCTCGAAAACAACTACACGCTTATCTGTGAAGAGCCTTTCAGGGCTGTTTCAGGCTTAGAGCAATTTGAAATTAGGGAAAATCGAACTATCCGAAGACTATCTGCGGATAGTTCGATTTTCCCTAATTTGGAGAGCTGGAAACGGACTTTGGGGAGCTGGATGTGGGACTTCGGGTCCATTTCTGGATGCAAAGCCTGAATGTTTGATGTGGAGTGTGAGTCTTGGACGCAAAATGCACTAACTGTGGCCGTACTAAGTAGAACTTGCACCAGTTCACCAAAGTCGCACGGCTTTCTCGCAAGCTATCAATGAAAAACCCGGGTCAAATCAATAGCTTCTGCCCAACAGTCCGGAAGTCCATAAGGAAAGGGCAACCCGGGTGGCCCTTTCCTAGTTCGCATTAATCCTCCGCTGAATCCTGACGGATAACAGACAGATCTGCTAGTTCTTCGTCATAGTAACGATCAGAGACCACATTGACTACGTCCTTCAGGCCCAACCACCAAGGATCATAAGGGATCCGGTCGATCATATCGATCAGATCTGGCATATGGGTGAGGGGAAGCGCGGTCATCTTGCCATTGACATGGCCAACGTGGAACGAATGCGCATTGCGTTGCTTGGAATTGAGCTGCTTTTCAAGCGTCTTCATCGCAAAATTCACGATACGCACGGCAAAAGTACGATCGAATGGTGACGGCCTGCCACCCTGTTGGGCGTGACCCATAATGGATGTTCGCACGTCAAACAGATCGTGCCCTTCGGCTTCAAAAACCTTTGCCAACAGGTCAGTTGTGTAATACGGGGAGGCGTCTTCATTACGAATCACTAGGTACAGGTTGCGGCCCTGCTCGAAAGCGGACACCATGCGTTGAGTGTCTTTCGACAACTGTGGGAGGGAGATACCGGTTTCGTACAGGTAAACCTGTTCGGCGCCCGACGAAATCGCAGACATTAATGCCAAATAGCCATTCTTTCGGCCCATGGTTTCAGCCACGAAACAACGCTGGGAGGCCGAAGCAGAAGTGCGAATCTTGTCCAGTAGATTCACATTCGTGTTCAGTGCTGTATCAGCACCGATTGAGAACTCAGCCCCCGGGAGATTATTGTCAATCGATGCTGGAATACAAATCACTGGAAGGTTAAAAGCGGGGTAGCGGTCCTTTTCCTGCAACATGTCGTAGGCCATCTTGTAGCCAACAAAGCCGCCAATAATCAGGAGCGCATCGAGATTAGCGTCCTCGAGTGCCCGGGCGAGTGAATAATACTGGTCTGGTCCAGGAATATTGCGCCTAGTTCCCAATTCAGCACCGCCATCTTCGGCCCAGCCTTCCACGTCCCCCCACTTCAGAGTACGGATCTTGCCGTCAATCAAACCGGGGAAACCGCCTTCAATACCGACCATGGTGTACCCGCGATCAATACCGAGCTTCACGGCCGCGCGGGCTGCGGGATTCATGCCCGGAGCCAACCCGCCAGCGTGGATAATACCAACCCGCGGTGATGCCACGCCCGGCTCTGGAACTTTTTCAACCGGCGAAGAAATCGAATTAAATACTTCGATCATTTCCTTGTAGCCACCGCTACGGACGCTGACTGCGGACTCCCAATCGCGCTCCTTCAAATAGGTTTTGACCTTGCGCGTATTTTGGATGGTTTCCATCATTGGCAAACGAGTTACCCGGTTACCTTGTGTCCCGACAATAATCGGTTCGAATTCGTCGTCGGCGTTGACTAAATCGAGTGCTGCTGTATAGCCGAGCAGAGTAGGCATCCAGCGGTCGTACGCAGACGGCTCGCCACCGCGTTGTACGTGTCCGAGCAAAGTAATCCGAGCCTCTTCACCCAAATGTTCGTAAACGGCGTCGGCGATTTGGTTCGCAGTAATCGGGTTGCCGTCTTGGTCAAGCGCACCCTCAGCCACAATAATCAGCGAATCACGACGCCCGCGTTCCCGGCCAACCCGTAGCTTGTCGCACATCTGGGTTTCCCAGCCGACGGGCGGGGGCTGCTCGGGAATAAACATATAGTCACAGCCGCCGGCAATCGCCGACATCATTGCTAAATAACCACAGTTGCGGCCCATCACTTCAATAATGAACGTGCGCTGATGGGATGCTGCGGTAGCGGCAATCGCGTCAATCGCCTCAATAATTCGGTGTAAAGCCGAGTCTGCGCCGACTGTCATATCGGTGCCCACAAGGTCGTTATCAATCGAGCCAACTACGCCAGCTAAATGCATCCGCTGGTGGCGTTTTCCGGCTTCTTCAGAGATAGTGCCTTCTTCGACCAATTCGGCAAGTAGTTCTGGCCATAACTCGCGCAGTTCATCTGCGCCGGTCAGGGTGCCGTCACCGCCAATGACTACCAACCGGTCAATTCCTTTATCTACGAAGTTTTTGACAACTTTCTTAACACCGTCGCGCTCGCGGAACTCATCTGAACGGGCCGTTCCGATTGCAGTGCCGCCCTTCGACAGGATTGACGACACCGATGACCAATTCAGTTCACGAATGAAATCGCCACCGGCAATCGCGCCTTTCCATCCTTCGTGAATAGCGTATGGAGTTGCTCCTGCTTGTAAAGCGGTTCGGACAACGGCGCGGACAATTGCATTCATGCCCTGCGCGTCGCCTCCGGAAGTGAGAACGCCGATTTTTGGACCGGTAGCGTTGTTGTGCGTAGCGTCCGAATCGGGACGAACAGTCGTGTTGCCGGGCATGTTATCAATACTCCTTGAGGGAAACAGAAATATTTAGGTTTAAATGGGAAACAAAATTACGCCAATCTAAGAATATCGCTTTAGCGCGAACAATCCATGGGACGAATAGACGATGTGTACGCCCGTATAGCGATTTTCCGACTAGAATTAATATGAATCGAGCAATCTTTCAAAGGAGCAATGATGCCGAAACCCGTTGATGCCACGAATACTGCCGCATGGGCGAAGCTCACCGAGCTACGCAACCGCCTTAATGTGGATTTTCGTTCTTGGTTTGCAAACGATCCGGAGCGTACTGAAAAGCTCAGTTTCACTGCCGGGAATCTTTTTGTTGACATGTCCAAGACTTACTTGACCGACGAGATCAAGGAAGCGCTTTTGGAACTGGCCTACGCGGTGAATCTGGATGAGCGTCGCGATGCTATGTTCGACGGCGAAAAGATCAACGTCACTGAAGACCGCGCGGTATTGCACACCGCTTTGCGTCGTCCCCGTGGCGAGGTTCTGGAGTTTGAGGGCAAGAATATTATTGAGGACGTTCACGAGGTTCTTGACCGGGTTTATGCTTTCGCTAACGAAGTCCGCGATGGTACGTGGCGAGGCGTAACCGGTAAGCCGATTAAGACGGTTGTCAATATTGGTATTGGCGGCTCGGATCTGGGCCCGGTCATGGCATATGAAGCGTTGAAGCCGTACAAGGCAGCGCATATTGAGTGCCGTTTTATTTCTAATATTGATCCGACCGACGCCGGTGAGAAGCTACAGGGCTTGGATCCGGAGACGACGCTGTTTATTGTTGCGTCCAAGACTTTCACGACCCTGGAGACGTTGACGAACGCACGTATCGCACGTAACTGGCTGTTGGAGACGCTTGAGAAGCAAGGCGCTCCGGTTGATGGTGCGGTTGCGAAGCATTTCGTTGCAGTTTCTACCGCACTCGATAAGGTAGCCGATTTCGGTATTGATCCGAAGAATGCATTCGGTTTCTGGGATTGGGTTGGCGGTCGTTACTCGGTTGACTCGGCGGTGGGAACCTCGCTGGCAATTGCGATCGGCCCGGATAATTTCCGGAACTTCTTGGGCGGGTTCAACCTGATGGATACCCATTTCCGCAATGCTCCGGCGACGCGGAACGTGCCGGTGCTCATGGGTCTGCTCAACGTTTTCTACGTCAACTTCTTGCATGCTGATTCGCATGCGGTACTGCCGTATTCGCAGTACCTGCATCGTTTCCCGGCATACTTGCAGCAGCTGACGATGGAGTCGAATGGCAAGCGGGTCCGTTGGGATGGCACGCCGGTTACTTCACGCACCGGTGAAGTATTCTGGGGCGAACCGGGCACGAACGGCCAGCACGCTTTCTACCAGCTCATCCATCAGGGCACCCAGTTGGTTCCGGCTGATTTCATCGCGTTTGCCAACCCGACTTTCCCGTTCAAGGACGGCGACAACGACCAGCACGAGCTTTTCCTCGGCAACTTCTTCGCCCAGACCAAGGCACTCGCTTTCGGTAAGACTGAAGAGGAAGTGCGGGCCGAAGGTACTGCTGAAGAGCTGGTTTCTGCTCGGGTCTTCCCAGGCAATAAGCCGACAGTGTCGATTATGGCTCCGGCATTGACCCCGTCGGTTCTGGGCCAGCTGATTGCGCTGTATGAGCATATTACCTTCGTTCAAGGCATCGTTTGGGGCATTGACTCCTTCGACCAGTGGGGTGTGGAGCTCGGCAAGCAGATGGCTAATGAACTCACTGCTGCGGTAGCGGGTGATCGGGAAGCGATTAATGCACAAGATCAGTCGACTAAGGCACTGATCGAGTACTACCGTGCGCATCGCACCAGTTAGTGCTAGTGACCTGTGCTGGCAGTAATTCAAACTGCACGAACCCTAGTTAGTGCTAGTAACCTGCACTAATAGTAGATAGGCGGGCCGGACCTGAGTTTTTCAGGTCCGGCCCACTTTTTGCTGTTAATGAAATCGGATAAATGCCGTGCTTAGCAGGCAAAAAAGATGCAGAACAGAGTAGGCTTGTGAAAGGTATGAGCATCACGCTCATTTCTGATCCATAACCTATAAGGAGAAAACTTATGGCAGAGCTTCGTTCCCCGGTCACCGTAACCGTTACCGGTGCTGCAGGAAATATTGGCTACGCACTACTGTTCCGTATCGCTTCGGGTGCACTGTTGGGCAATGATGTTCCGGTCAAGCTCAACCTGCTCGAGATTCCTCAGGGGCTGAAGGCCGCTGAGGGCACCGCAATGGAGCTTAATGACTGCGCATTCCCGCTCCTCGAGTCCGTTAACGTTTACGACGACGCTAACAAGGCTTTTGATGGATCTAGCGTTGGTCTTTTGGTTGGCGCTCGTCCGCGCACCGCAGGCATGGAACGCGCCGACCTGCTCGCAGCTAACGGTGGTATCTTCGGCCCGCAGGGTAAGGCTATTAATGACAACGCCGCGGATGACATTCGCGTTCTGGTAGTCGGCAACCCGGCGAATACTAACGCGCTGATCGCCGCGCATTCCGCACCGGATGTTCCAAAAGAGCGTTTCACTGCAATGATGCGTCTTGACCACAACCGTGCCATCTCCCAGCTTGCTGAGAAGACGGGTGCTCGTATTGCAGATATTAAGAAGATGACGGTGTGGGGTAACCACTCCGCTGATCAGCATCCGGATGTTTCGTGGGCAACTGTTGCAGGCAAGCCGGCAGCCGAACTGGTTGACGAGGCTTGGTTGGCAGATTACTTCGTTCCGACCGTTGCCAAGCGTGGCGCTGCAATTATCGAGGCCCGCGGTGCTTCCTCGGCAGCATCCGCTGCGTCGTCTGCAATCGACCATGTTTACGACTGGGTTAACGGCACCCCGGCAGACAACTGGACGACCCCAGGTATCTGGTCGGACGGTTCGCACTACGGTGTTCCAGAAGGCATTATCTTCGGCTTCCCGGCTGTAGCTGAAGGCGGCGAATGGAAGGTCGTCGAGGGCCTTGAGCTTTCGGAGACTACCAAGGCTGGTATTGCGCGCAATGTTAAGGCGCTCCAAGAAGAAGCTGATGCTATTCGCGCACTTGGTCTGATTAAGTAATTTACTTTTCGCAACAAGGGCATATGCCACGTTGCGCCTGTTCCTATACGGCGTCGTGGCATATGCCCTTGTTGTATATTTGGCTGTTGGGTATACGGCGAATCATTAATACGGCGAATCTGGGGAAACGCTTGGCTCGTTAACACTGGACGGCTTGTTCAGCTCAGATTCCGCTGTTTTACGGCCAGGCAACAAAGCTGCTGCCGCAAATCCGATTGCGAGTGTGATGAACAGTAGGACCAGGGCTACTTGCAAATCTATTTCTAGTCCGGTTCCGCGTAAGACTGCGAACACGCCGACAATGGCGAAGAATAGTCCGGTGATGAGTGTCGAGGGGCGCATTAGAAGTTCTCCTGTAAAGCTGGGTCGGATTCGGGATAGTTGTTATTAGGGTCGTCGTAGTCCATTGGGCTAGCGGGATCAGAATTGTTAAAAGGAGCAAACTCGAAGCCGAGCTGTTCGGAGTAATATTCGTAAAGCTCTGTTTGAGTCGTCGCAGTATTGTCTGTGATGTGTAGCTCGCCGGCACCGAACTCGATCCACAAGTGTTTAGCAGCTGCCGGGTTTTCTACCGCTGCCGGGCTGGTGATGATCACCGAATCATTAACCATAGACATCGCGTGGTAGGTGTTGATCCAAAAGTCATCTGAATCAACGAGCTCACCTTCGCGGTATGGATAACCGTTATGCCTTTGAACAGTGGGGATTGGCGTGAAATACTCGCCGCCACCTTCATAAACAACTTGCCAGCTAGACAGTGAATCAAAGACTAAGCCCCCGGTGCCTTGAACATGTAGGACCACTGCTTCATCGGGCTGCACAATTAAGCGCAGCGTCCCAACTGCTGCAGCGAATTGAGTGTCATCATCGAAGTCCTGTGCTTCGAGCTGTCGATCGTCAATAAGAGCCATAGTCTGGTTACTCGGATGCGTGAGTACAAAAGGTATATTCGGGGTGGTAAGTACTTGAGTCGGGATGAAAAATGCGCCGGTAGTCAATCCCGCAACCGGGAAGACCATTAACCAGGCTGTTGCAGTTAACCAAGTTGCACGTCGACCGGTTGCCCCGGCAACGGCCATTGCGCCACCGATAACAGCGAGGAAAGCACCGCTGGCAGCAAGGAATGCGCCAAAAGTATTACCAATTGCGATCAACACGATTGCCACGGCCAAGAAAGCCAGCGCAAAAGCGCCTCCGATAAAACGGCCGGATACTTTCGGGCTTGGCGGGCGTACTGGCTGGGGCTGTCGCTGGTATGCGTCAGTAGCGGTGGTTTGGTACGTGGCCGTGTGGGCGAAAGGCTCATCCGTCGGCCCATATGTCTCGCTCATTGTGGACGTAGCATCTGTGGGAGCCTCCGTTGCATCGGAGGCAGACGCCGTAGCGTCGGCAGAAGTTTCGGCATGAGCAGAGGCTGCGCTGCTAGTCCCGTAAGCCGGGCCAGTCCCGTATGACGGTCCAGTCCCGTACGCCGGTCCAGTCCCGTACGCCGGTCCAGAGTCCTGCGGACGTTGCGCTAATACGGCGACCACAAGCATCGCAAACAACGGCAGTACAGTGAAGAAAAACGCAGGAAAATCGCTTAAGCCCATTTCCATAACGAAGAATAAAGATCCGATTAGAACCGCGCCCAACGAACCTGCCGACGCGGAAGAAAAACGCCCGGTAATAGTTTCCTGCGCGACGATCTGCCCGTCGTCGTCCCGGGGAATAAAGAACCACGCGGCGCCGTAAGCGATAACGATCAGCCCTGCGATCGGAATGAGGATAACCGCGAGAATCCGCAAGAGGACAGGCGCAATCCCCCAACGATGTGCTAAGCCGGAGCAAATACCGCCGAGCATGCCGTCTCCGGTACGGCGCAGCGTTTGGCGTCGAAGTTTCTCGTAAGTGTTCATGGGATAATCATTTCGAATAATTCCCAACCGCGATATGAGGTAACCCCCTGATTCAACCCTGATTTCTCGCTCTCAGGGTATCCCCGGATAGCACAACATGACACGATAACACCATGAACGATTATCGCCACCTTCGCGTTTCAAGAGCACCCGAACGTCCGCCGCTTCTCCGGCGTCGTCCCCGGGTGATCGCTGGCGTGGCCCGCGGGCTGAGCGTTCATTTGGGCGGACCGGTGGCTGCGTGGCGTTGGACTTTTGCACTGACGTTTATTTTCGGGAGCTTCATTCTCTACTTCGTGCTATGGATCGCGCTACCCGAAGCACAGCAGGCGCAAGGCTACGACGGGCGGCTTGCGAGGCCGCTCGAAGATAAAGCTGCCCAGCGTAAATCGGCAGCTTGGCAAGAACGGTATTCGCTTCTGACAATCTCTATCGTCTTGCTCATCGCCGCAATCCTCATCATGCCGGCAGTAGGAGCGCGCCCGGCAGGTAGCACGTGGATTTTTGTGCCGCTCGTTTTTGTTATTGCCGGAGCGGCGATCGCATGGTCACATCCGATTAAGGGAAGCGATAATCCGATTTGGATTACCGCATTGGGTGCGGCAATCGCGACGATGGGCGCGCTCGGTTTGGTTGCTTTTGCTACCGACTGGCGCACTGCTCTAGCGGGGATTGCGGTTGGTGTTGCCGTCACAGGTGCGCTCGCATTGGTGGTGCTTCCGATACTATTGCAAAACCGGAACCGGATTCAAGAAGAACAGTTCGCCCGAATTCGGGAAAGCGAACGGGCCGATATTGCCGCGCATTTGCATGATTCGGTGCTTCAAACTCTGGCGTTGATCCGTTCGCGAGCGACAGACCCGGAGGAAGTAATTGCACTGGCTCGCTCACAAGAACGCGATTTACGACGCTACCTTTATGCAGATCGTCCGGAGCCGGGTGGGTCGGTGGCCGAACAGCTACGCCAAACAGCGGTTGAATTAGAAGAACTGTACCGTTCTGAGATCGACGCGGTGATTACCGGGGATAGCCCGCCAACCACAGCAACAACCGCGCTTATTGGGGCCACCCGAGAAGCGCTGACGAATGCGGCGAAACATGCGCCCGGAAAAATCTCACTGTATGCCGAATTGAGCCAGCACCGGTGTGAAGTGTTCGTTCGAGATCGCGGTCCCGGGCTGGATTTGAACGCGATTCCGTCAGATCGAGCCGGGATTCGTGATTCTATTAAAGGCAGAATTGAAAAAGTTGGGGGAAGCGTGGACATTCGTAGTCCGCTACCTGCCGGGGGCACCGAGGTGCGTATGCGTGTAGAAAGAGGGCCGGGCAATGAGTGAGGCGCAAGATATGAGTACGACGCGGCGGTCGGGCGAGATGCAGGCGGCGGGCGAGATGCAGGCGGCGGGCGAGCCGTTAAGGGTTTTTGTTGTGGATGATCACGCGCTCGTGCGTACCGGTATTAAAACCCAGCTTGCCGCGGACTCCGGTTTCACGGTTGTTGGTGAGGCGGCGTCCGTCGATGAGGCGATTGCCAAGATTCCAGCCGCTGAATCCGATGTGGTCCTGTTAGACGTGCATCTGCCGGGTGGCGATGGCGGCGGGGGAGCAGAAGTGGCCCGCAAGGTCTTGGCCGCCGGCACGCGTACGCGTTTTTTGGCACTGTCAGTATCTGATGCGGCTGACGACGTCGTATCTGTGATTCGTGCAGGCGCTCGCGGCTACGTCACTAAGGCGGTGTCCGCCGACGAGTTGGCAGAAGCGATTCGGCGGGTCGCATCAGGTGATGCGGCGTTTTCGCCGCGGCTTGCCGGTTTCGTCTTGGATGCTTTTGGGACTGGGCATACTGATGTGGCGGAACATGATGAGGAGCTGGACCGGCTTAGCGCTCGCGAACAAGAAGTCATGCGACTGATTGCCCGCGGTTACACCTATCGGGAGACCGCAAGTGAGCTTTTTATTTCGATTAAAACTGTAGAAACGCATGTGTCGGCGGTGTTACGGAAGTTGCAGCTGTCGAACCGGCATGAGCTTTCGCGTTGGGCGGCAGCCCGGGGCTTGTGAACAATGGGGTATAAGTGCAGGTCAGGACTGTTGGGGTAGTGCTATGGGGGAGAACTGGAATCTTTCTAAAATGCTGAAAACGGACATAAATTGTGATTTGAGTCGCTAAGGTAAGGGTAGCTGTGTTAGTGAGAGCAACGATGGGGTTGTTTCGCGCAGTCATGGTCTAAGGAGACAGCATGAAGGCGGTTCAGTATCGCACTATTGGTGGCGTACCAGAGTACGTCGATGTGGAGGATCCGGTAGCACCCCCGGGTGGAATGGTCCTCAAAGTTCTCGCTTCGGGTCTATGCCACTCGGACGAATACGTTATGGGCTTGGATGAGAAGACGTTCAAGGAGCTTTACAATTATCCGCTACCAATGACTCTAGGTCATGAGCCTGCCGGTGAGGTTATCGAGCTTGGTGAAGGAACCACCGGAGTTGAAATCGGCGACCGGGTTCTGGTTTACGGCTGCTGGGGTTGTGGCGTATGTGATATGTGTGCTCGCGGTAGTGAGAACCTGTGCCGCAATGGCATGACTTCCCCAGGATTCGCTCATCCGGGTGGCATGGCTGAGTACATGGTTGTTGACTCGGTGCAACATGTGGTGCCAATCGGTGATCTCGATCCGATTAAGGTTGCTCCGCTTACTGACGCGGGCCTGACGCCGTACTCGATTATTAAGCGTTACCGTCATAAGCTCCGTGCCGGTTCGACCGCTGTCGTTATTGGCGCTGGCGGCCTTGGCCACGTAGCAATTCAGTTGCTTCGTCGCATGTCGGACGCTCAGGTTATTGCGCTTGACTTGAAGGGTCCAAAGCTTCAGTTTGCTAGGGAAGTTGGTGCACATCATGCGCTGGTTTCCGAGCCAGCAGCGGCTCAGAAGATTATGGAGCTTTCGAGTGGTCGCGGAGCGGACCTCGTACTAGATTTCGTGGCGAACGGGCCTACTCCGGCGTTGGCAGTAGCTTGCGGCGGTATGCAGTCTGCAGTGGTCTTTGCTGGAGCTGGTTCCGGTCACGCGAAGGTTGGCTTCGGAATTACTCCGTGGGAGATGGAGCTCACCAACTCGCTGTGGGGTACGCGTCTTGAGCTTATGGAGCTGGTCGAGATGGCTAAGCGTGAGCCGCTTGAGATCCGTACTACGCCATTCCCGCTCGAACTCGCACCGATGGCATACCGCATGCTATCCGAGGGCAAGATCGACGGCCGTGCAGTTGTTGTCCCGTAGAACTTGCGGGTCAATAACGTAACAAAAACATAGCTACCGGCGGGCAGTGTGTGCCCGGAGCAGATGCGCATTATCTGCAGGTGGCGTAATATCTGCGGAGCTGTACTTGGCGATGTTCGAGTGCAGCTCCGCATTTTTTGCTTTTGATATGGCGGGTGGGGAATTCATTGTGCCGTTAAGGACTATTGAGCAGAAGTTATGGGTTAAGTAGCAAAGTGGGTTAAGTAGCAAAAGTTGTGTCTTTATTTCAGGTTTTTCGTTGATAGCCTGCGGGAAAGTCGTGTTGTCTTCGGCGGGCTGGCATGTTTTGCTACCAAGTGCGGCCGCAGCCAATGCATTGCACGCAGTGCCCATGCTTTACATTCAAGGCTTAGGTTTTGCGTCTAACTCTGAGCTCAAAGTCCTGCTTCCGGCTCCCTAAACCCCACTTTTAGCTCCCCAAACCCGTTTGCGGCTCCCCAAATTAGGGAAAATCTAAATCTCCCCCACCTATATTTGCATAAATTCATTTTCC
>JAAYWS010000076.1 GCA_012516575.1 Actinomycetaceae bacterium | reverse complement strand
GTGAATATTGGGAGCTGGCTGGGGTCAAAATGGTGAGGTGCGTGCAAAGCCTCAATAAACCCGCAGGTCAAACCCCCTAAAAAACGGGGTGGGTCCTGAAGTGGTTTACGCGTCATAGCGGATAGAAACGTTGTATATATCGCCGAAGTGATCTAACAGTAAAGTCCTGAAGTGGTTTACGCGTCATAGCGGATAGAAACTGCTGTTGTCAGAATGATTAGGCAAGATTCTTATTGTCCTGAAGTGGTTTACGCGTCATAGCGGATAGAAACTCAGGGCACCGATCGTTTCGCCGTCCTCACCCAGTCCTGAAGTGGTTTACGCGTCATAGCGGATAGAAACCGCAACAATCCTCTGATCATCCATTGCTCTCCTGTCCTGAAGTGGTTTACGCGTCATAGCGGATAGAAACTTGCTGCCAATACGACAGCAACCACCACAGCGTCCTGAAGTGGTTTACGCGTCATAGCGGATAGAAACGCGAAGCTCCTCGATGAGGCGTTTCGCTGTGCCAGGGCCTCCGGTCCTGAAGTGGTTTACGCGTCATAGCGGATAGAAACTCAATGAGGTCCTTTAACTCGATGGGTTCGCCGGTCCTGAAGTGGTTTACGCGTCATAGCGGATAGAAACTCGATGTTGGGGCTCTCTAATAAACAACTACTGTCCTGAAGTGGTTTACGCGTCATAGCGGATAGAAACATATCTGCCCCTTTCGTGTTAGGTGTTTTTCCATGTCCTGAAGTGGTTTACGCGTCATAGCGGATAGAAACTCGTCTCGAGGCACCTCACCGACGTGGTCCGTCGTGTCCTCAAACGCCTTACGCGCCGCAGCGTATAAAGCCCAATTCCGCCACGCACCCGTAGCATTACAGAAACACCAAACTCCAGACCTCAAAGAGGTGGTCGAATGGTACTCCGCGCCAGCCGCGTGTTTTCTAGGCAAGCCCTGCAAGAAGCATGGGAAACGGTGTTAGACAATGATCGCGCTGATGGAGTCTTGTCATATTCCGGCGCCCGTTTTGAGGCCGATGCTGAAGCAAAACTGGACGATTTAGCGGCGTCGTTAGCGAACGAAACGTGGGAAGCCGGCCCGCTGTCACCCGTGGAAATCCCCAAAGATACCGGAGTTCGGCAACTCCACATCCCGCGAATCACGGACCGAATCGTAGCGCGCGCGATTCTTGACGCGGTCAACCCCATCGTCGACCCGCTCCTAGGCCCGGGATCCTATGCGTATCGTCCCGGCCTTGGCGTAAGCGAAGCCATCCGGGAGGTCGCCATGTGGCGCGACTACGGATTCCGCTACGTTGCCCGTACCGATATTAAAGATTGCTTCCCCACCTTGCCGCGCGATCTCGCCGCACGTCGGCTTTTCGACGTCGCGCACGCCGATCAGTGGATCCAAAACGTCGTCACAATGTTGTTACACCGTCCAATTCGAGGCAAAAGCCGAATCCCGCCAGGCGTCCCGCAAGGATGCCCGTTATCACCCCTGCTCGCAAACCTGGTACTGGTCACGATCGACGAAGCCCTATTGAACGCCGGATTCCCCGTGGTCCGATACGCAGACGATCTCGCAATCCCAACACAATCTATTGCCGACGCCGAAGCCGCACTGGCGCTATGCAAGAAAGAAACGGAGGCTCTGGGCATGGAGCTTAATACCGACAAAAGTGCCATTATGAGTTTCGAAACCGGGTTCGCCTTTCTGGGAGAAGATTTTAACCCGCGCTATCCGCCGGTTATTGACCGGGTCGAGCAGCCTTCGCGCCGTGCACTTTATGCTCACCAGCAGGGCGGCAAACTGGCGTTACGCAAGGGTCGTCTCAAGGTGTTTTCCAAGGACGAAACTGAACTGTTGGACGTGCCGCAGTCGCAGGTATCACGGCTGATCGTGTTCGGGTCAACCGGTATTTCGGCTGGGGTTCGCACGTGGGCGATGAGCAACGATGTTGACGTCGTCATGGCATCGCGGAGCGGGAAATACTTGGGAACAATGCTCAGTCATGAGGACCGGTATCGTCCCTCGCGTTTGCGGGCACAGTTAGAGTTCGCGGATTCGGAGCAGGCGCTGGAATTGGCAAAGCAGATAGTGGAAGCGAAAGTGCGTAAGCAGCGCGTATTGTTGCAACGTGCGAACCGCACCGCACAAGCCGAAGAAACCGCTGATGCGATCGATACGATGAAAAAACTGATCGCGATGATTCCGCAAGCCACAGAAGTTTCGGAAGTTTTAGGTGCGGAAGGGGCGTGTGCGGCTGCGTATTTCCCGGCGTTGGGCGCGTTAATGGGAAATGACCTGACGTTTACGACCCGGTCGCGGCGCCCGCCGATGGACGTGGCGAACGCGGCGCTATCGTATTTGTACACGATTCTTTTAGGGGAGTGTATTACCGCGTTGCATGCTGTGGGTTTGGATCCGGGAATTGGTGTTTTGCATGCCGAGGACGCAAACCGGCCAAGCTTGGCTTTGGATTTAATGGAGGAATTCCGTCCGCTGGTGGTTGACCAGTGCGTGTGGCGCATGTCGATGCGCAACGAACTCGGCCAAGAGCATGGGCGGAATGAAGGAAACGGAGTACTGTTAACGAAAGCTGGGCGCCGGGCGGTGATAAACGCGTTCGAACATCGGATGCAACAAAAGACCTCGGCACTTCCGGAGTTTTCGGGCACGATCCGGCGACATTTGTTTCGCCAGGCGCAACGCTTGCGGGCAGCTATTACTGGCGGTGCTGAATGGAGCGGATTGTCGTGGCGATGATCGTCATAGCGGCCTACGACGTAACCCATAACGATCGCCGTGCCCGCCTCGCCGCCGTATTACAGGCTTACGGAGACCGTATCCAAAAATCGGTTTTTATTTTACAAATCGACGACGACGAATTGGCATCGATCGTCTGCAAGGCAGAGGAAATCTTGGATTTGGATAGCGATTCTGTGTGGTTTGCCCGGCAGTGCGCGAATTGTTGGAAGGAACTGATTGCACTGGGGCAAACAGCGAAGCCAGACAAACTGTTGTACTGGGTGGTGTGAGCCGATGTGAGCCGGTTGAGCCGGCACGTGTTTTTATCGCGTTACAACGATTAAAGCCACGGCAGGTTACCGTGTGCGCGGTAGAGTTACGTTATGGCAGAACGCTTTTATCAGGCTTTTAATATGCCGCTCAGTGCGGCTAGCGGTGATCTTCTTTCCAAGGTTGCCGCAGCTCGTGATGCGTTCACAGCATTAACGGCGGTGCTTGATGAACACGACCAGCAAGCACTTGGTTCGTACGACAAAGCCTTCCTTGCCCGTTTCACTTGCAATAGCGCTGCCATCGAAGGGTCCACACTCACCGAACTAGAAACCCAGTTGGTACTCGACGGGGAATTCGTCCCGACCGACAACAAAGAATTATCTGACATGTTCGCCGTCAAAGGCGTCGCCGAAGGATATCAATACGCGCTGGCCCAAGCTCGAAACGGCCGAGTAATCGACGAAGATTTTATTAAAGATATTCACGAACGAACCGCTTTAGACTGTCAGCCGCGCACCCGAGGCGCATATCGTCAATCAGCAGCTATGATTGCCGGCTCACCCGTGGTCGTATCTGCCCCGCATCAGATCCCAGTTGACATGGGCGACCTCATCTACGCTTACGATCACTCGCCACTTCCGGATCTAGCGAAAGCTGTCGTGTTTCATGCGCTTTTCGAAAACATTCACCCGTTCATTGATGGTAACGGGCGTACCGGACGGACTTTGCTGAATGTAATGCTCGACAAGGTCGGCTACCCACCCGTAGCGTTAAAAAGCGCAGATCGGCGCGCCTATCTTGAGAGCTTGCAATATGCACAGATCAATGGCGACTATGAGCCCTTGCTCCGTTTTGTGGCACGTGAGATTCACGCAGAAATTGACGGCCGAACACACATGATCGACCTAACCCGGCGTCATACCCGGGAGTAAGATCCGTGCAACGAACACTAGTCGGCTGAGATCAGGCGTGCCACACCAAAACCCAAGTTACGATGTGAGCCGACGCCGGTGAAAGACAGCAAGAGCTCATCAGCAATGAGCCGGTAGCCAAACTCCGGTCATCTTCATGGAGGAGACGAATCTTCTTGATTAGATCTGTTTCTTCGGTTTGCCTGTCTGAGATCAGCTTGACCCGCCATTTATAGCTATTTTTAGAACGCTTGACGGGAAACCCGAGTATCTGAGTCGATACGGTGGTGCGTAATACTTCGTTTTCATCTGTGGTTCATGAATCCGTTTCCATACCGGGCTCGTCTCTTTGGCGACTTTTGGATCAGACAACGGGCTTATCCATGAGCCTCTAGCCGGGAATTACTAATCCACTTTTGTAACGACGAACGCGAAATCTCTAGATCGTCGCACACTTACGGCAGGCACCCTGGACTCAACGAGTGCAACAGCGTCGGCTTTGAACTGCTCTGAATACAACTTCGCCTGTGTTTAACATCCTCTCTTTCTCCACTCGGTGAAGCAAGCGTCGTGTCATCCAAACCTTCAGCAGTCCCCTATGGTGCGTAAAATGCCTGACGACCCACCCCGTTTAGCAGTTCTACTCGTGTAACAATTGGATGTTTCCTTGATAAGTGATCCATCACAATCTACCGGGAATCTGGCTCTTCGTCTTTCGCTTCGTTAGCACTTTGCCCACAGGTAGGCGAGACAGACGAGTGCATCATTTCCAAGTGCTCAAGCATGACATCTACGCTCGGTTGTGAATCATTAATCCGATAGGCATGATCCGGCAGCCCCCGATTCCTTCCCGGTGACCAAGCGACCGTGATGAGGTTTTTCCAAATGTCGCTGTGTTGAGTGGCCTGAGTTGTATCAAGCCGTTGACTGATTCGCCAGCCGATAGCAATTTGCAGAGTTTTAGGCAGTCGTGTTGCCAAAATGATCGGGGTATCAGGGTATTCCTCGATGGTCTCCCATAGAGACTTCGCATACTCTCGTGAGTAAAGATTAGCTTTGGCAGCGTTTTTGCTGTTCGGAAGGATTTCGAAAGCGCCGTTGGTGTTGCGGATACGTTTGATGATGAGGCCCTCGCCTCGTGGGAACTGGTCGTCACTAAATTCTCCACTATTTTCCCAAGTGAGAAAAACAGCTTTTAGATCGGTGCCAGTCGTAGTTACTGTCGTCTTAACTACCGGTGATCCGGCGTCATCATCCACAATCCCCACCAGCTTCCAATCGCCATGGTCTTTGCCAGTAGGCCTACGACTATCTACTTCCCACATCGTAGTTTTTTCTGGGAATAAGTATAGGCGCGATCCTATTCCTAGCCCCATGGGGAATAAAGCGTTGGGGATGAAGCTGAATCCGGTTGAGGATGAATCTGTAGCCATATAGTGCTCAACGGCTTGGGCCATGTTCTCAATCTTGTCCGACAGATCAAAAACCTCTAATCCGTTGTTCTTATTAGAACGATAATCGTCGTAGGGAGGGAAAACGCGGGTGGCAACGTTTATCTCCCTGAAGGCGCCTTCACTGGCAATCGACTGTAGCTTGTTACTGTGATAGTCAGCCATATCGCGCCGTAGGAATCGTAAGTAGTATGCGGTTCCGCGCGCGTCGTCTTCCTCGCGTAATTTCCTGAGGTAGAGAAACAATCCAGTTAGCAGGATTAGAGCAATACCAATAATTGGAAAAACGATATTTGAATATTGGCTCTTGTCATCATCATTTTCAAGAAGGTAGAAGATGGCGGAACCACTTGCTGCAAGGATGGCTGAAACCACGGGGAACAGATTTGTCAGCCACTCCATTTGCCTGTGTTTTCGCGCAATATTCTTTTCCCAACTTTCGGCATGATTACTGGAGTTGGTGTTCATGAAGCCTCCGAACCTCCCCGCCACCCCGCAGAATGGCGTACGCTACGTTTTGTACCCCTAATCGGAATCCTACAGTCAAAGACGTCTGTGAGGAGAGGAATGAGGTATGAACGCGCTGAAGCTTGTGAACCTGACAGGCCACGATGTCGTGATTTTTGAGCGCCCGAAGGGCGGTGAAGTCGCTACGCACGCTACAGACGTGAATCAATTAAAGGTGCTCCTGCGTGTGGCGCCGAAGCCGGGGCGCCCGAAACACCTAGAAGTGGCATCAGAGCCAGATATCATCGAAATTGACGGCGTGATGATCCCAAGCGGAACTGAATGGTATACGGGCACACTTCAGTACATTCCCGATCCGGAACCCGGAACGCTATATATCGTGTCTCGCTTATTCGCATCGGCGGCAGCCAGTAGTGGGCGTGATGACTTGGTGTACCCCGCTGAAGAAGTCCGCAAAGACGGCATCGTCGCCGGATGTTTCAAACTTGTCCGAGCTAAACCGTTTCCAACTGAATGGAAGGTCGCTTCACAATGACTAGATTCGTTAATCCTTACACGTTTGTTCCGTCGTCGAAAATAGTTCACCGCGACAAGCCACAAGGCCATGCGAGCATGGGTGATGACAGATTGTCTGGCTATTTCACGTGGCGGCTTGATTTCAAAACGCCCTTGGTTTTGCCTCAAGATGGTGTGCCGAGGACGTCGGACGGCCGCCTTCTTTACCCAGGCTCTGCCTTGCGCGGGGTGTTGAGGAACCTTTACGAGACACTCACGAACAGTTGCTACCGGATCTTGGATTATGATGCACTCCCAGTGCACAGAGAGCCCATGGTGGCTGGCACTAAGCGCTACACGCTTGCAGTCGTGTCGAAGGTTGATCCAGCCGGAAAAGTAGACGAATACGGGAATTTTTCTGACAGCGGTGAAACTCGCGATGATTTGCGCTATGCGGTCACGGAATTACGGCTTTGTGATGACGATGACCTCGTGTGGGTTTCTCAGGATGTTTTGAAAGGTGGCCTTTCGAGACCTTTTAGAAGGGGGATTCCCTCAGCTCCGGCGCGTCTGCGTTCGGGGGCGAAATTGTCTGTCAATAACGCTCTGACCGATTATGTTGAATATTCTGATCGCAACGAAACTGTAGATTCTGCTGCGATCAGTCGGGGTAAAGACTGGGTGATGCATCTATCCGATGCCGGATCACGGTTTGCGAAGCAAAACCTTTTCGTACCAACTGGGCGTTTGACCGATGAATATGTCTCAATCACACCCCAGGTGTGGCTTGACTATCGCCGTACGTGTGTTGGCTCGAAAGATCTCATAGGTAAACCCGCGAAGGAGAACACGTGGGAAAATCGCCCTGAGAAGCCCGAATTTACAAGCGTGGTGTGGGACAAGCAGGTTGACAATGACAACACGACCCGTATTCTCATTGGTGATCGACGTAAGGCTGATGGCTGGTTATACGAAGGAGACACCGTTTGGGTGGAGTGGGACGAGAACGGCGAAGTCTGTCGATTGAAGTTGGCTACCATCTGGAGAGATCTTGGCAAAGGGACAGTTAGTGAGCGAATGTCTAAGGATCTCTTACCCTGCCGTAACCCAAATAAATTGTGCCCTGCTTGTCAAGTATTTGGCTCGGTTGATCCTTATGGTGCAGAGTCTTTGGTGCCGGAAGACCTTGGTGTACATAAGGAACCAGTGATCGACCAGTCTGGTTATGCATCCCACGTCAAGGTGGGATGGGCAACGAGTGCTAACTCGGTGAAGGTTGATAAAGCTGAGCTTCCCCCAATGCGTAACCCGAAGATATCGTCGGGTGGTTTCTATCTGGAACCTCCTAGCGACGGTTCATTGCTTACCGCTTCAAAGGCCGAGGATCATATTCCCCGTGCCCACTGGGGATCTGAACTTGATTTGGAGAAGTTGAGGTCGATTCGCGGGAGGAAGTATTACTGGCACGGTGATGATGCTAAGCGACGAGAACGCAGTCAACAGCACAAGAAGCTTGACGAACGCCATCGGAAGAATAGACAACCTGAAAAAGTTGACCCTTCACGTAAAATCGTGAAGAACGTGGTTCTAGAATCACGAGTGTCATTCAATAACTTAACTGAACGACAACTAGCACTATTACTTATGGCGGCTCAGCCGCAGGTGATGGAAGATCCGAAAGATAAAGACGAACTAGCAATCCATATTGGTGGTGGGAAGCCTGTTGGGTATGGTTCCGCAGTTGCATCAGTCGACGACCTCTGGATTCAAAATGCAACGCAAAGATATCACAGTGGGTTGGAGCATGATAAGCGAGACCTAAATGATTTTTGCGAAGAGTTTAAACAAAGCGGTAGAGGTGTTCCCGGATTTGAGGATATCGAAAAGGCGGCTGAATATCTTAAGAAAGTCCTCTCTTGGAAACCTGTACTGATACCGGATGGAAGGCGCCAAAAGAACATCGCTTACCCGCCGGGAACAGGGGATAAGTTTAATCGTGACCATCAACGCTTTTATGAATCTTTTCGATGGTTCGGCCAACATTCTGGTGCGAGGGAAGGCGACCTCATCACCTTGCCAGTACTTCAAGCCAAGGACCAGACACTTCCAATCCGTACGGTAGTGGATGGTATAGAAATCAATCCTCAAAGGAGCAGACGTAATCGGGGAGGTCGGCGATGATAACTTACGCGACTGTGGGCATCACCCGAATCCAGTCATATCTTGGGCGATCGCGTGATCTGTGGGGCCGGCGGGGAGCTTCCGAGAATTTGATGAGAGCAACGGACTTAACCGAGAATTCGGACTACCTTGTCCACCAAGCCCTTTCCGAAAGCAACGTCAAGAATAGCAACGTCAAGATTAATGACGACGGTCTGGATATTGACGGCGTCGTCAGCCTACAAGGCAACGACCATGATGAAACTCTGCGGGTAGCGCGCAAACTAGCCAACCTCATCAGAGAAGAAAACCCCGGCGTGTTCCTCACCGTGTCGTGGACTCAACCTCAGCCGGAGGACGTCAAATACGCCCAGCTCTTGTCTGAGAAAGCCGAGTGGAAACAGCAGTGGCATCACGAATACTACTTCCCGGTGGCAAGTGAATTTCCGTTCCTCCGTCCCTGTGATGAGTGTGGTGTTGATCCGGCGGCGTCGTATGATGAAGTTCGTGGGTTAAGACTTTGCGCTGATTGCAACCGGCGCGTTCCCGATGATTCTCGCACTCAGTCCATGAAGAGCACAGGCTTGCCAAAGAAGTTCGCGGTGGAATGGGAATTCCTTAACCGAGTGTTACATGAAGAAAAGCTCGGTTATTTAACCCCGAAACATTTCCGTGCTCGGGATTTTGAGAGTCTTGGGAAGCTTGGGCGTCCCGCCGTGGATGATCCTCATCGCGGACGAACTGCTGACGGCAACCATATCGCACTGATTTTCGCTGACGGTAACGGCGTGGGAGGTTTGTTCAAGAAGCTGCAAGCAGAAGCAGAAGACTTGGGATCTACTCAAAAGATGCGCAAAGTCTCGGAGAAGATGAAAGAAAGCACCTTCAACGCTTTGGTTTCTGCCACCCAACGGGTTGTTACCCCAAAGGAATCATGCCCAGTGGTACCACACATCGTGGGTGGAGATGACATCTTGATCAGCGTGGCTGCCAACAAAGCGTGGGAATTCCTACTCACGTTCATGCAAGATATCCGAGCGCCTTTTGAAGAACTTAGCGGAGAACACGGCGTTGATTTGAGTTTCTCTGCTGGAATGGTGATTTGCCAATCCTCCTTCCCCTTTGGAAACCAAGTAGAGATTGCTGAAACCCTGATGAAACAAGCCAAGAAAGCTGTTCGAGGCAAGGACTGGAGCTTTGCCTGGCTTGACATGACAGTAGACGGCTATGAAACGAAATCTCACGGAGTGTGGTTACTCAAGGACACGGCTGGTGCGGATCCTAATACCGAATTTGTGGAGGCCTTACGCATCGCGCGTACCGAGCTCACAGCCCACGGCGAATCACAGCTTCGACTTGTTCTGGGCCAGTCAGACAATCTTGGAGCAAACCTTGACCATCTCGCAAAACGCCAGAAGCCGATAGTTAATCTGCTGAAGGCTTGCGGCGTTCCTCATCCACAGTCGATCGACTCCACCCAAGCGAAACAAATCCTAGACGTGTTGGGCATCGGTAGGTGGTGGCGGCTTTCGTCGGAGACGAGTGCGATGGTCTCCATCGAGCCTGTTGACAGTTTCGTCACTGTTGACACACAAGGAGTGACACAATGAGCACATTATCGTTCGAGCTGATTTTTACCGGGCCTGTGCGTGTGGGAACGGGTGTGGCCGGGAACGGAATGGACGAGATTGTCGATCAGGAACACCCATTGAGTGAAACCGCTCTCAAGGGAGTGCTACGGGATGCGGCACGTGTGTTGCTTCCCGGCACGTCACACGGAGACGATGCCGAGGACCACCCGTTTGTGAACCAAGTCTTCGGTGAACCGGGTGTCATTCCTTGCCCATGGAACTTCAGCGTCACAACCCCTGATCCCGCGGTGAAAAATCGTGCCGGAATCAAGATCGGTGAAAAGGGTGTGGTGGAAGATGGCGCCTTACAGATAAAGGAAGAAATCTGGTTTAAGTCGGCATCGCGCGTGAAGCTTGAGATCTATCAACGTGGCAACCTAACCCAACTACGCGCCTCGGAAAAGTGGACTTCCGAAAATATCAAAAACGCCCATCTCGCCTTGCTCCACCTGGCTGCGCGACTCACCGATAAGGTCGGCCAACGCAAGACCCGTGGCATGGGCTGGGTGTCTTTCGCAATGCCGAAAGACAACCGGCGTGACGTTGCCGCTGACATCAAAACTCTCGCCGAGGTGAAAGAGCTCTTCGCTCAGGAAGAAGGTGCGAAATGAGCAAATGGTTACGCATCAAGATCACCGCGAAGCAGCGGATTTCGCTGGGGGTAGGCAATGAGAAATCATTCCTCACTCGCACGCACCCGTACCTGCCGGGTTCGGTGGTGCGTGGCGCCCTCGCAGCTACATGGCTACGAGAGTCGAATGGTACCGCCGACTCTCTGTTCACCACGGTGTTCGAGCAAGGCCGATTCAGCCCGGCATTTCCAAGCGGAGCGGTGCTGGAAAATCAGTCAGTGAAACAGTGCAAATACCATGACGGGAATTCCGGGCATCCAGAATTCGTCGACCTTGCGTTTGATCACACAGGAAACTCCGAGACGCATTGTGGCGCAGGGCGAGACGATCTCAAGGGGAACGTGAGTGGCGTTCGTGTGGGTACCCGTGTGACCACCGCGCTTGACCCCGGCAAAAACACGGCGAGCGAAGGCAAGCTGTTCTCCCGCGAATATCTTGAGAAAGGTACAGTCTTCGCGGGCTACGTGTGTCTTCCGGATTCGGCCGACGCCGCGTTGGACTTCCTGATGAGGATTTCGTCAGCGTTTTTTGGTGGCCGTTCATCTGTGATGGGCCGATCCGATATTAAATGGGAAGAACTGAGTGAAGCTCCAGGCCTTTCCACGGTGAACACTGCCGAGCCGGTCGTCATCCGGACAATATCGCCGACCATTTTGGTCGACAGCTACGGATTACCTTCGATAGATCTTGCGGCAGCTTTGCAAGAGGCTTCAGTAGGAACGGTGGAAGCCACGTGGTCGAATCCGCCGCGTGTGGAAAGCGGAATTGCCGGGGGATGGCACATGGCCACTGGGCTTCCCAAGCCGGCTGAGATCGCTTTGGTTCCGGGAGCGGTTGCCAAGCTCACCGGCGTCGATTTGCAGAACCTCAAGCAACTTCTCGATAGCGGATTGGGCTTGCGAACCAACGAAGGCTACGGCTGGGTGGAGGTTGTCACCGAGCCCTGGGCGCCAACAGCGGAAGGGGCGGCACGATGAAACGCTTGTATGTCAGCATCGCTGTAAAGATGGAATCTGATTGGCGGATCGGCGACCTCGCGGCGATCACAACAACCGGCTCTGACTCCGCCGACGACCGTAGCTTCAACCAAGTTCTCCGGGATCCAGTGGGTGGAAACCTGTATGTTCCCGGGAGCTCAATCGCTGGGTCTTTGCGGGCGGCCGCCCGGACGTTTGGCGATTTTTTTGCAGAGAAGCTGTTTGGAGCGGATTTCGAGTCCATTGAAGATTCTGCAAAGAAGACGTCTGCTTCGAAGGACAACAAGAACGACGACGCCGCAGCCGTACCCGAGCCTGAATTTCAAGTTTCGCCGTGGTGGGTGTTGGGAACTACTCTGACACAGTCGGTTCCGGACAGGAACGGCAACGATGCCACTAGCCAGACGACGTCGCGGATTCGCAACCGGATTGATCGACATCGTGGTGCGGCGGACAACGGTGCGTTGTTCAATATGGAGTCGGTGACGGGACGCGCCGAGGGCGAGCCTGATCTTGTTGTGTATCTACGACGAGACTGCGTGGATTCCGAAGACGCAGAGCAAGCCAAAACCGACTTGCATAAGGTACTACAGGCATGGCGGCCGCGGCTCGGCGGTGGCGCCTCTGTAGGAATGGGCCGTGCTCGCGTGCAATATGCGAAGTACAGGGTGCTCGATGTGGCCGACACCGACGATCTTGTCGAACTGTTGAAATACGCCGAAGACGATTCGCCATGCGGGCGCGTCGCAGCTTTGCTGGAAACCGTTGAAAAAAGCAACGTGGAGCCTACGTCAACTGACGCGTATGTGCGGGCGGAGATGACGGTTCCGTTCCTCGCCTTTAGCGAAGAACTCGCGAAGGCAGGCAAGCCTCTGCGCATTCACGGAAGCACGTGGAAAGGGCTACTTCGTTCCCGAGTGGAATACATCGGTAGGTCCTTGGGATTCGAGGTGTGCGACGGAACAGAGGAACGCGAAACCCGCTGCGATGTGTGTGACGCCTTTGGATCTGTTGACAATCAGGGCCTTTGGATCTTCCAAGACTCTCCGGTGACTGAAGAAACTGATCTCCCGAAACGAAGCCGTATCGCCATCGATCGGTTTACCGGCGGGGCGCGAGACGGAGCATTGTTCGAGCAATATTACGTCCGTGACGCGAAGCTGATCTTGCAGATTGACCGTACCAGCAGGCAAGGTGAGCCGGCTGATTGGGTAGAGAAGGCCTTGCTATGGGCGCTACGTGACCTGAACGATGGACTGATTTCGGTTGGTCCCGAAGGCGCTAGCGGTTACGGGATGGCGAACATCGAGCAGGTGGAACTCCGTGGTGAGCCTATCGACCTGAGCAAGCTTGACCCTATGCCAGTTCCGTCCACATCACCGGAATCGTCAGAAACTCAGGAGGGATCCAGCGATGACTGAGAATCAGAACAAGAATCCTAGTCTGATGACGCTCCATGGGTATGGGATGCTGGCCTGGGATGAACTCGTAGAGCTTCTTGACGGATTTGCTTGCGCATGGGGTGACAATGACGGTTTCCATCTTGACGAGCCCTGTCCGCAGAAAGCCCCGGCGTATTCACATATGTGGGCGTGGCGAGGCACGTCTGCGGGACAGGATCTTCACATCGCTCGCGTACGGATCGACCGTGGGAAAGCGATCGTGGGGATCTTGAGCGATCCAGGGCAGCCGACTCTCGGAGAACCTACTGGTATCCAGTCTATGGACGTGAGCATCGCCGCAGGTAAGCCCTGGGGTGTCGATGAACGGCGGCTTGGTAACGGGCATGACAAGGAGTGGCGCGCTCGCGAATTCGCCATGTTGACACCCGAATTGCCGTTGACCGCTCAGTTCATTTGCCCGGTGGAGCTGGTCTCAGAGTTGGTGGCGTAGGTGCCGGCAACGTATCTGATCCCACTTCTCGACATCACCGAGCCCGTCAATCCGACGTATTCACGGGCAGCTTTCACTTCGCTGATGGACGATGGCCGGGCGGAGTGGTCGCATAAGCCTGATGCGAAGCCCTACACGATCTCGCAGGCGTTCCTCGACGAGGACGGCTGGGTCGGGATTGAGGTCAGCGTCTTAACAGACGCCGCCGAGGAACAGCTCTTTGAAGGCGTGGCTCGTTCGGGGCAACTGCGGTTAGGCAGGAATTTCACGCGGGTGGCTACGCCGTTGCTTCAGGAGAGTGCCGCATGGGAGGAGCTAGCGAGCCTGCGGCAGAGACGGTGGACAATCGAACTGTTTACACCCACAACTTTCCGTCACCGCTCGGATCGAATCCTCGCTCCACACGCAGGGATTATCTTGCGTGCTGCGGCGGAGGCATGGCAACTCTTTTCCCCAGTTGAACTCGAACCGTTAGCTCACGACGACGCTCACGCAATCTCGATTGATTCGTCAGGCGCCACGCAGATAAAGGTGAGCTTGCCACCGCCGTCAAGACTGCGGAAGATCCCGTCTCTCGTGGGCACGCTGAGCTTCGAATGTCACGACGAAGCTGTAGCCGCCAAGGTGGCACCACTGTTCAACCTGATGTCATTTACAGGAGTAGGCTCACACCGCAATCTAGGTTTCGGGCTGACTCGGCTTATCTCGGCCGAATAGCTGCACCGACACAAGACAGCATCAGACGATCCAAAACAGCTCCTTATCGGGCGGCTCGCTTTGTTCGAGTGTGAGAAGTTCTTTCCAACAGTTGGCACATTGGCGTGCAAACCACAAGGAGTCTTCACGATGGACTCCAGCTTCTTGTCATTTACGTTGATAATGAAGACGGATTTCTAGATGCGGTCACGACCGGTGGTGAGTGTGATGTCGTTGTCCGTGAGGACTCCCAACTGGGGAAAATATGCGGAAGCATATGCCCCTTCTAATCCCAAGAGCTCAGGTACTTTCTTGACTTCAGGCGCCATGTCTATCAACGTTTTCGCCGCATGAATGACGTCTGCCATGTCTTTAGCGTGAGCGGTCGGATTTGCCCGCCGTGGCAATACGCGTTGTTTTTGGACTTTTCCGCTACAAGTTATTTTGTTAGTTCGAGGCTCTCGTTGGAATCGATGAGATGGAGTTATCCATGGAACCGAGATAGCGGATAGCGGGTTTCGTGACTGAGCGTCGTTCTGAGGTATTTTCCGCTACGTGATGCCATGATGACGTCGATATCGTTGGACATCGCCCGCGACCTTACGAACCGCTTCCTCCACGCTAAACCCGGACGGAAAGCGTAAGCTCCCGGCCCTAGCAGCGATCAACAATCGGATTGGCCGTGTTCAAGATCGCTCGGGCTACTATCTGATCAGCGACACGAGGGATCTGGAGCTGACGCACCCCATTTTCCTTGGGGATTACAAATAGAATGAGCAGACTTGGCTTCGCATGTGTGTTCTAACAACGAGTGAGCCGAATCTTAGAGCTTTGCCTCAGCGTCTGCCTCAAAACGTGCGCCGACGGGTTAAAGAACCCCGTCGGTGCGATCGTTGTCCAGCATAGCCGCTCACGCGGCCCTAAAGACTTGCGCGAAAGTACGATCTACGAGCTGAGCGACATTGGAGCATCTTTCCGAGAGCTATCAATAGCGCTGACTGCCAGTGTGCTCACGGGCCTGTAGATGCTCTTGAGCTAGGGCTTGTCTTTCCGGGCTGGTTCGTGGCATTTCTATCCGCTATGACGCGTAAACCACTTCAGGACAAAAAACACATTAACAATTTACCTGAACCGATTCATGTTTCTATCCGCTATGACGCGTAAACCACTTCAGGACGG
>JAAYWS010000075.1 GCA_012516575.1 Actinomycetaceae bacterium | reverse complement strand
TCGAGCAACATGATGTTATTGCGTGCTGCGAGGGTGCGAGCAATAGCTACACGCTGTTGCTGTCCACCAGACATCTCCGCAGGATAACGGTTCTGGTACTTGGTAATTGACAGCTTCTCCAAAGCTTCGTCAACAACTTTATTCAGTTCCGCTTCTGGGACCTTCTTAATACGTGGACCGAAGGCAACGTTCTCACGCACTTTCATATGTGGCCACAGCGCATAAGCTTGGAAAACCATTGACAGGTTGCGCTTTTCCGCAGGAATACGCTCGGCGGCGGCTACGTCGTCGACAACGCGTCCTTCAATCGTGATCCGACCAGCCGTGGGTTCTTCTAGGCCAGCAATCATACGTAGCGTTGTTGACTTGCCACAGCCCGATGGCCCGAGCAGACACAGAAACTCGCCCTCTTCAATTTCCAGATTAATATTGTCAACTGCTGGAATTTCCGCACCTGGATAGGCCTTGACCAGGTTTTCAATCGTAATAATAGACATTAAAACTCTCTTTCTTGAGGTGCTGTTTAAGCACCCATTCCTGACGCGAGATCGGCCTTGAAAAGCTTGCGGGATAGCCACGTCAAGAACAGCGTCATCACACAAATCACGACGGTTACCGCGTTCGCGGCTTGGTCATATCCCGAATCAATCAGGAACATGTTGAGGGTGGTCATCATTTCAGTACCCGGTGTTGCCAATACAATAACGAGCGACAGGGACTGCACTCCCGAAATAAACGGTAAGAGGATCGCCGAAGCCAGTGCAGAACGCTGGATCGGGAATACGATCTTGCGCATCCGTTGCCACCAGTTAGCACCCAGCGACTGCGCGGCTTCTTCTGGATCCTTGCCCAACTGCGTCATCGCCGAGACGCCGGCACGCGATGCAAACGGCATTTCGTCCATCATCATGGCGAAGATCAGAATAAATGGTGTTCCATAAAGCGCGGGAATCGGACCACGCTGCACGGCAAACAGGGAAATGTAGGCCGCTGCGAAAGCAATACCCGGCACTAGGTACGGGGTGAACGTGATCGAACGTAGGAAGGAACCGAGCCACCTCCATGGAGAACGAACGACGACGTAGCCAACCAGCATGCCCAGTACGCCCGAGCCGATCGCCGCAATGCCGACGAAGAGCAAGGTGTTATGTGTGGCGGTAATCAGTCGGCTATTGAGTAGCACGCCGTCCTTGAAGGCTGCGAAAGGCAGGTTCTGCCCGATCCAGTAATCGAGGGTGAAGTTGCCAGCGGCAAAAACTCCCGGGGTGCGCATTAGCGTGGAGAGCACGAGTACGCCAAGCGGAATCGCTACCGACACGGTAAACATCAAGGCAGCCCATGTGAAAGCGATCGGGCGTCCCTTGCCTAATTCGATGAGTTTATGTGCCGAACCCTTTCCTCCAACAACAGAGTAGCGCTTGAAATTGCGTACGAAAGCAAAGTCCACGCTGAGGGTCAAAGCTCCGATAATCACCATGGTCAC
The DNA here is from genome assembly GCA_012516575.1 of Actinomycetaceae bacterium. Lineage (GTDB taxonomy): Bacteria > Actinomycetota > Actinomycetes > Actinomycetales > Actinomycetaceae > Arcanobacterium. The sequence continues at coordinate 4,647 of JAAYWS010000075.1, read as the reverse complement.
CGCAATAACTCCGGCCACTCCCCCTTGGGATGTGTTCAGTGACTGATACAGGGTGGTCGCCAGCACGTTGAATTTCATCGGAGTGCCTAAAACATAGGTAACACCAAACTCACCGATGACCTTCGCGATAATCAAGGTGGATGCGGAAATAATCGAGGGACGCAATAGCGGTAGGAAGATCTTGAAGAAGCGGGTCTTAAAATCTGCACCGCTAATTCGGGCAGCTTCGTCAAGGTTTTCCGGAATATTCGCAATTGCTCCGGTGACCAGCATAATAATGAATGGGGTCAAGTTGAGCGTAAAAATAATCGCGATTGGAACGGGACCGTAGGCCAACCAATCCGGTGGGGTGAACCCGAGGGCTTCGAGCCATCCTTGGGAGCCTGCTACTTTACGATTCTTGAAAATCGTGCGCCATGCGAGGGCGAAAGTCCACGCTGGGATCATGTAGGGGACGATCAGTGCAGTGGAGAACCATTTGCGCCCCGGAAGATCAGTGCGTGCCAGCAAGAAAGCTGTGGGAACACCGATTGCTAGGGACAGTACGATGGTAACTGCCGCTAACACCAACGTATGGACCAACGGCTCCCAGAAAATATCTGCCGACACCATCGAGGTAAAGGTGCGCTCTAGATAATAGGTTGTGAAACTTCCAGGAGCGGAACCAGTTCTAAAATCATCGCCCGTTGCCGTCTGAACCGACGATAACAACAGGGAGATAACCGGTGCCACAATCATGTACGTAAAGAAAACAAGTAGCACTATGCCCATAAGGGTGGCTGGATTCTTTAACGCAATTTTCAAATGGTATTTCGTAATGCGCGGACGCCGGGACGGCGTTGGAGCTGATTGCTCTACAGATGGCGCGGCCTTGTTCGCAGTGCGCTCCAGCGTTTGCTGGGAACGTTCCATGCCGAGTCTCTTTTCTAAGCTGTTCAAAACTTACACGGAGAGACTACGTAGATAAAAACAACAGGAACTCTCTAAAAGGTAAATAATTTCTTACTAGCTATTTAACAACTAGTAAATTTGTTAACGCGATCTTGACAAAATACCCCAAAGTCTCTAAATCCTGTTTAATACCTTTTTAAGTGCTTCGTTCTCTTTTGAGGATGTGTGCCGTGGAGACAACTTTGAAGATGCATGCCACACCTACCATTTACCGGCGGATACCCTGTTTTTTCAGTCCGGGCCCAATTTTCCGTTGCAAGAGACAACAAAGCGGGCGGGGCCACATAGCCCTGCCCGCTTGAGTACCAAAGTTATAGCTAGTTTTCGAGTGCAGCATGCACTACCGCATGCAACTCTTCGAGCTCGTCGTTTTTCATTTCCAACACCAAGCGGCCGCCACCTTCTAGGGGGATTCGTAGTGTTGTTCCGTGAATCGTACGCTCTGCTTCGAGCGGTCCGTCACCGGTACGCGGCTTCATTGCGGCCATAGCTCTCCTCTCACCTGTGGATTTCGCCCACATCTTACTTTGTCTATTTTAGTGCAGATTCGCCGCAAGTGGCTCAAAATGAGGCTTTCAGGTCAGTCGGAGATCACACATACCCCCCCTACTGGCCGTTACGCTTATCCTCGGCACGTTTCTCAACTGCCAGTCTATGAACGCCATTTTTGATCGCTTTTATAGCATCCTCTGCGCTATCGACAACCGTGAATATCTCGTCGTCCCCCTCCGAGATCATGCCATCTGCACGAAGTCGCTCACGGATCCAGTCAACTAGCCCTCCCCAGAATTCACTTCCGACAAGCACCACCGGGAAACTCTTTACTTTCTTCGTCTGCACAAGGGTAAGCGCTTCAAAAAGCTCGTCGAGGGTACCGTATCCTCCAGGCAACACAACAAAACCCAGTGAATACTTGATAAACATCATCTTGCGCACGAAGAAGTATCGGAAGTTAACGCCTAAATCGACCCATTCGTTCATTCCCTGCTCAAAGGGCAGTTCGATTCCCAAACCAACCGATGTGGTTCCTGCTTCACGTGCTCCTTGGTTACCCGCGGACATAATACCTGGTCCGCCACCGGTAATCACCGCATAATCTTCTTCCGCAAGTCGCCGCGCAATATCAATACCCATCTGATAGTAAGGGTCGTCTTCTTCAGTGCGCGCGGAGCCAAAAATTGAAATTGCTGGACCAACTTTTGCCAGCGCTCCAAAGCCTTCGACGAATTCCGCTTGAATCCGCATAATTCGCCACGGATCCGTATGCACCCATGATGGGTCTTGGAATCCGGCCAGCAACCGCGCGTCCGTGGTTTCCTGCGGAATTTGCTTACCACGTAACATCACCGGACCCTTGTGGTACTTCCGGTTATTCCTCTTTGCTACCTTCTTTGCCATATTTTTTGCCATAAAACCTAATTTACTGGCTACTGACGCCAATGGGCACTTCGAAGATCAGCTATTCGTTTTTTCTTTACCGCGGGTTTACTTTTTAATAACATCGACGCCGCTAGATAACAGACGCCACGCCCGCTCACCATCTAACATCCCACTCAGTACTCACCATCACGCATATCATCTTCCCAGTTTCGAATAAGCACGCAGGTAAAAGCGCCAGAGATGAACCAGCTTGCTAGAATTTTGATCATCATCGTGCGCTAACAACTCGCTTTCAAGGAGTTCTGATGACTTACGACGTGACGGCAGTCCGCACCTGGATTGCCCACGATCCCGAAGAAACAACCGCGAAAGAGCTTACTGCGCTCCTTGAACTGGCAGAAAATGGCGATCCCAATGCGAGTGCCGAGCTTGCCGATCGCTTCCAAGGTTTCCTTGAGTTTGGGACCGCTGGTTTGCGTGGTGAGATGGCCGGCGGCCCACACCGGATGAACCGCGCAGTTGTTCGACGCGCCGCGTACGGTCTGACATCTTGGCTAACAAAAAAGGTGGCCGCCGATGCATTGGTGGTTATCGGCTATGACGCCCGCTATAACTCAGCTGATTTTGCCCACGATACCGCCGCGATTGTAACAGCAGCTGGCGCCCGAGCATTGCTCATGCCACGTGCTCTGCCAACTCCGCTCCTCGCCTTTGCAGTACGTCAATATGGCGCTGACGCCGGAGTGATGGTCACAGCCTCACATAATCCGTCCCGCGATAACGGATATAAAGTATACGTAGGCGGAAGATCCGTTGATGAAGACGGCAATGGAGTACAAATCGTACCGCCGATCGACGCCGAGATCGCTGCCGAAATCGCTGCCGCCCCCTATGCTGACGAGATTGTGCTAGCGGAATCAGGCTGGGAAATAATCGGCGAAGACCTAATCGACTCCTACATTTCAGCAACAGTGGCAACAATTCCAGCTGACACCCCACGCGATCTGCGTATTGTTTATACAGCTATGCATGGAGTGGGCGCTGAAGTAATGCGTCGGGTACTGTCCGACGCCGGGTTTACAGATGTGGTAGAGGTAGCCGAACAAAATACCCCAGATCCGGACTTTCCTACCGTGGCATTCCCCAACCCGGAAGAAGCTGGCGCACTTGATTTAGCTATCGGCCTAGCAGAAGAAGTCAGGGCGGATCTGGTCATTGCTTCTGATCCGGATGCGGATCGAGCCTCGGTAGCGATTCCCGGCCCCAGGGGTTGGCACCAGCTTTCTGGCGATGAGATTGGCGCTATTTTGGGCGAACAAGCTGCACAGCGCACAGTAGCAACGGGGGCACAAGGAAACTTGGCTTCGTCGATTGTGTCTTCCCGCCTCCTAGCAAAGATTGCCGCGCATCATGGGCTAGGTTATCGAGCTACGCTTACCGGATTTAAGTGGATCGCTCGCGTCCCACAGCTTCTCTACGGGTATGAAGAAGCAATCGGTTTTTGCGTAGCCCCGCATAATGTGAAAGATAAGGACGGTTTGAGCGCTGGTCTGTTAATCGCTGAAACTGCGGCACGGTTGAAAGCCGAGGGTGTGGGATTAGCTGACGAACTCGATCGGCTCGCCGCATTACATGGCCTTTATTTAACCGGGCCAGTCACTATTCGCGTGGAGGATCTGTCAATCATCCCGGCGACAATGGCTAAGGTGCGTCATAACCCGCCCAGCGAGCTTATTGGTTCCCCGGTAACCGAAGTTATTGACTTAACACAAGGAACCGCAGAACTACCGCCTACAGATGCGGTTGTTTTACACACTGCAGCCGGAGATCGAGTAATTATTCGCCCATCGGGTACCGAGCCGAAAGTGAAGTGTTACCTCGAGGTTATTACCCCCACTTCTGGGCGTGATATTGCCGACGTCCGGGCACAGGCCAACGCACGTTTAGCTCAGTTTAAGGCCGATATGAGCGCAGTTTTACGTCTGGATAGCTAAGCGACTCTTCGCAGATAAGCATGAACTTTTTTCTGAACCCTTCTGCTCCAAAGAGGGCTTCTAATCACCTTTGGGTGCGGAAGTGCCTTTTGGGTGCGGAAGTGCCTGCTGTTGAGGTTGTGGGGTTCTGGTCGCCTCTCTTTTTGGGTGTGGGAGGGACGTTTATGATGCCTGCTCGAATTGAGCCTGCTTTTCCGCCCGTAACATCCCCTATGTCGGTGTTTATTCTTGAGCTTCCTGAAGCATAAGACAGATTCTGAACGTAAGTATCAACTTTTACCACATCCAAGCCGTATATAGCGCTGGATGTGGTAAAAGTTGA
>JAAYWS010000010.1 GCA_012516575.1 Actinomycetaceae bacterium | reverse complement strand
ACCGCGGTGCTGTACGTACTCAAGAACGAGTCGGCCAGCGGTTGGTAACTGCCGTGATTGAACATGCTGAAGCCCAGATCGTGGAGCCGCTTTACGCCGAAGTAGAAAACTACCACCGATTTGTAGATATTACTCGGCAGTTAACGACTTTCCGGCCCTGATCGGGCGTCGAGTCACTCGAGTTCAAAGCCTCCGCGAGGAAAACTGATTTCAAGTTCGGGATTAGGGCCGTATCGTCGCGTATAGAGCACGATACGGCGAATATCCCGAATTTGGAATCATCACAGCGCTGAAAAGGCTAAGACTAACGCCGTTTATCCTTACGGAAGCGCTTATCTTGCTGCCACGATCCGCGTTCGCTACGCCCGCTAGCTTTTGCACGCCCAGCTCGCATAGCGCGGCGATCCTCACCGAATTTACGATCCGCCCGGTATTTGCGCAGGCCAGCATCATCTTCATGATGGCTGGAACCCCGACCATAGTCGCGCGCGCGTCCCGGACCGGTATCCTTCGAAATATTCAGTGTCCGACCCGATACCCGTGCTTTTGAAATTCGGCGCATGGTGTCAAGGTCAAGTTCGTCCTCAACTTGAACAAGCGAGAACGACGGATAAATATCGATTTTGCCAAGCTGGGAGCCGTGCAATCCGCCTTCGCCGGTAATCGCACCCACAATAGCGCCCGGAGCAACACCGTCCCGGCGACCCACCTCAATACGATAGGTGGTTCCCGGACCATCAAAGGTCGGCTTTCCGCCGCGTTCGCGCCGCTCGCGTTTACCTTCACGGACGTCTTTCTTCTTGCGCTTATCACGTCCACCGCGTTCAAAGGACACAGTTAAACGTTCCGGCTCATCATCGGGTTGTGGACCTGGATCCCGTACACCAAGTGCCAACAGGGCAGCCATAAGATCAGTGAGCGAGAGTGGTTCTTCAGCATCCGCCTGTGCAGATTCGAATTCGGCGATAAGCCCTTCATAGACGTGCAAGCGTCCGTTGGCATGCCGTTCGATTGCCGAATCAATCAGTCTACGTGCTCGCAAGCCAGAGACTTCAGCAGGGGTAGGAAGCTCCACCTGTGCCATGTCAGATTTAGTGGTCTGCTCAATTCGGCGTAGACGCTGACGTTCTTTTGGTGTGACGAAAGTCAGCGAGGTGCCTTGACGGCCCGCGCGGCCGGTACGACCAATACGATGTACGTACGTATCGACTTCGCGCGGGACATCGAAATTAACCACCAGACCGATACGTTCAACGTCTAGACCACGCGCTGCCACATCGGTAGCAACGAGCACGTCAAGCGTCCCGTGTCGGAGCCGTTCTACCAGCTTTTCCCGGTCCTTTTGCGCCACATCGCCAGATAATGCTGCTGCTTGAACTCCACGTGTTGTCAGTTCAATTGCAAGGTCTTCAGCGGTAGCCCGCGTACGGACGAACACAAGTGCGGCTTCTGCGTCAGTAGTTGCCAGAACTCGAGCCAGTGCACCGATCTTGTGACGCGAAGGTACTACTGCGAAAGTCTGGGTGATCGTATCGACCGTTGATGCAGCCGGAGTGATCTGAACTTCTACCGGATCGTTGAGATGCTCATCGGCAACCTTACGAATCGGGGCGGGCATAGTGGCCGAAAAAAGCGCTGAAACGCGTTGCTGTGGGAGACCCGATGCAATTTTTTCAACGTCTTCAGCAAAACCCATGCGGAGCATTTCGTCAGCTTCATCAAGCACAAAATAGCTGACACCGCCCAGCTCGAGCGCTCCGCGGTCGATCATGTCCATTACACGCCCTGGAGTACCAACAACCACTTGGGCTCCACGCTTGAGAGCACCTAACTGCGGACCGTAAGAGGCCCCGCCATAAACGGCGACAACATCCAGACCACCGGTTTGTGCGGCAAACGTTTCAATCGCGTCAGCTACCTGTAAGGCGAGCTCACGGGTTGGTGCGAGCACGAGGGCTTGTACGGATTTGTTTTCTGGGTCGACGTGGGCGAGCATGGGAAGCCCAAAAGCAGCAGTTTTACCGGTGCCTGTTTGCGCAACACCAAGTACATCCTGTCCATCCAGCAGATGCGGAATTGCTTGAGCTTGAATAGCAGTAGGGTTTTCATAGCCGAGGTCGGTGACCGCGGTCAGTAGATTCTCGGGCAGGTTAAGGTCAGCAAAAGTAGTGGCGTCAGCCATGTACATCCAAACGTAGTATCGACAGCCCCGAACTTAATCTCTGCCGATGAACACACACAATACACGAACCACGGCAATGGGCTAGGCGCACTTTTTGCGCCGTAACTACCATAGTCACAACGTTGAATTACGTGGTAGATAAGTGCCCGTGAGATCGCTTACCGTGCGCGGGATCACCGGCTTATTCTTCTTCGTCCGGGTGTAACCGCGTCGTCACGAAAATCAAAGACACCATAATCGTAACCATCAGCCCAATCGGAATAGCGAAAGACAGATGACCCAAAAAACCAGTCAGTGCAAAAACAATACCGCCAACCGCGATTAACACCGAAGCCCCTAAAGTATCGGCGATCTGTAGCGCAGAAGACACTTCACCATGACGTTCTGGCGGCATAAGCCCAAGGGCATGAACCGAAAGCGCCGGGTATACGTATCCAGCGCCCAAGCCGGCAAAAAACCAGCCGACCAACACAACCACGCCGGTAATACTCGGCCACGCCGCAAACATTGTTAACGCGGCACCGAAACTGAAGACGACAACTCCCGTCACCGGAATCGCATCCCGTAGCCGCGGGTCACTTATCCGTCCTTGCACATTTGAGGCAATCGCCCAAGAAATCGATGACACGGTCATCACCAAACCAGCCTGCGTCGCGCTCCACCCGTGCAATTCTTTGAGCATCAGCGGCAAAAACATTTCCACGCCAGCGAGTGCTCCGTTCGTCGTCCCACGAAGTAAAACGGTTGCAGGAACACCGCGGGCGGCCCGAAAAGTACCTGTTGGCAACAAAAGCTTGGCAAAAACCATTGCCAGTGCAAGACCGATCCCAAGCGTCAGGTATGTGCTGGGGGTATAGGCACCCTCATGGGCAGAAACCATTTGTAGCAAAACGATCCCAACACCTGCCACGAGGGCATACCAGAAAATCTTTCCCACTCGCACAGGTTGCGCAGGACGTCCATTGTTGAATTTGCGGAATTGTACGATGGCCAGGGGCATAATAAGCGCGAAGATGATCGGTGCCATTCCGAATACTAAACGCCACGAAGAATGCTCGACGAACACGCCTGCAATAAACGGCCCGACCAACGAAGGCAACACCCATGCTGTGGCAAACGCGGCAAAGAATCTCGGCTGACGATCTGGATGCACATGCTGGCCAACGAGCACATACAACGGCACAATCAACAGCCCTGAACCGAGGCCTTGAATTGCCCGCCCAACAACCACCCATTCAATATTGGGTGCTAACGCCGCAATGCTCAGACCGACACTCGATAAGATAACTCCGGCATAGAACACCGGTTTTGGACCGCGCGCATCCGCCCACGGCCCGGCCAACGCCGAGGTCATTAGCTGCATGGCCAGCGTAATTCCCACCGCAAGCGCATACAGGTTTTTGCCGTCGAGAATGTCGACAATATAAGGCATGGCGGTTGCCACCGCCATGGTTTCAAAAGCGATCAGTGAAATAAAAAGCACCGACACCACCATGAGCCAGCTTTCCAAACTGCGGGAAACTGGCTTGTTCTTCGGTGTTTTCAAAGGGCTTTTCACAGTGGATATGGTCGCATAAGCAAACGCAAAACGCATGTTTGCCCGCGGAATGCCACACGGTGATGTTCGCCGCGCTCGGTTTTGGCGCAGGGTGATTTACACCGCGCCCATGAGATTGGAACAGCGCATATGAGGGCGTAAGGTTAGAACCGTGCGCATCACCCGTCTCGTGTTGCGCTGTAGTCCGCCCGTCTCGCGGATGAAACACTCGAAGAAAGGTCAAACGCGTGCTGCGTACTCGAATGGCAGGAACCCTGCGTAGAGAAGATATTGGATCGACTGTTACCCTTGCTGGCTGGGTAGACCGGCGTCGTGATCATGGCGGTATTGCCTTTATTGATTTGCGTGATGCCTCCGGAATTGCGCAGGTGACTATCCGCGCTGAGGTAGCCCACGAACTGCGTTCGGAATACGTTATTCAGGTAACCGGCGTCGTGAACGAACGACCGGAAGGCAATGCGAACGCTTCTATACCCACCGGCGAAATTGAAGTGGAAGCCGACGACGTCGTCGTGTTGAATACCGCTGCCGCGCTACCTTTCCAAGTGTCCGATCATGCTGAAGAAGCAAACGTCAACGAGGAAGTTCGGTTGCGTTACCGGTACTTGGATTTGCGTCGTTCGTACGAGCAGCAGGCTTTGCGTTTGCGGGCTAAGGTTTCGCAGGCTGCGCGCCGCGTGCTCGACAACCATGACTTTGTTGAAGTAGAAACGCCGACGCTGATTCGTTCGACGCCGGAAGGCGCACGTGACTTTATTGTTCCGGCACGTTTGGCTCCAGGCTCGTGGTATGCACTGCCACAGTCTCCGCAGTTGTTTAAGCAACTGTTGATGGTGGGCGGTTTGGAACGTTACTACCAGATTGCACGTTGTTACCGTGATGAGGATTTCCGTGCGGACCGTCAGCCTGAGTTTACCCAGCTCGATATTGAGATGAGCTTCGTGGAGCAGGACGACGTTATTGCAGTGGCCGAAGATGTGCTGAAGGAAGTCTGGGCACAGGCTGGTTACGAGATCGAAACGCCGATTGCGCGCATGCCGTTTAAGGAAGCGATGGAGCGTTTCGGTTCGGATAAGCCCGATTTGCGTTTCGGTCAGGAACTGGTTGATTTAACCGAGTATTTCAAGGACACTCCGTTCCGGGTTTTCCAAAACGAGTACGTTGGCGCAGTTGTTATGCCAGGTGGCGCGTCACAACCACGTCGGGCTTTCGACAAGTGGCAAGAATGGGCTAAAGCTCGTGGTGCACGTGGTCTGGCCTATGTCACGATTGCGGACGACGGTACGCTCGGCGGTCCGGTGGCAAAGAATATTTCCGACGCCGAACGGGCTGGTTTGGCTGAGATTACCGGCGCTCAGGCGGGCGATGCGATCTTCTTTGCGGCTGGTGAGCCGACTGCTTCGCGAGAGCTCCTCGGCGCAGCACGTCTTGAGATCGGTGAACGTTGCGGTCTGATTGATGACGACGAGTGGGCGTTCGTGTGGGTTGTGGATGCTCCACTGTTCAAGCCGACGAAGGACGCGCAAGCCGAAGGTGATATCGCGGTTGGTGGGGGAGCATGGACGGCTGTCCACCACGCCTTCACTTCACCAACTCCGGAGTGGATTGATTCCTTTGACCAGGATCCGGGTAATGCGCTGGCGTACGCCTACGATATTGTGTGCAACGGCAACGAGATCGGCGGTGGATCAATTCGTATCCATAACCGAGATGTCCAGCAGCGCGTCTTCAAAGTGATGGGCTTGAGCCAAGAAGAAGCTGAGGAAAAGTTTGGCTTCTTGCTTGGTGCGTTCAAGTATGGCGCGCCCCCGCATGGTGGTATTGCTTTCGGATGGGATCGGATTGTAGCGTTGCTGCACAAGGCACCATCGATCCGCGACGTTATTGCATTCCCGAAGATCGGTAATGGGTGGGATCCCATGACCGATGCTCCAGCTCCGATTACGCCAGAGCAACGTAAGGAAGCTGGCGTGGATGCGAAGCCAAAGCCTAAGGGCGAGGCTGACGTCAAGGAGAAGAGCGGGAACTAAGTATCCGAATAAGGGAAAATCGAACCATCCGACGTATATCAGCGGATAGTTCGATTTTCCCTTATTCCACCGCTGGAAATGCTCCACAATGGACAGACAGGACTCACATGACCTTTACGACGGGTGCTAATTCCGCGTTTTGGCAACTGGCTGCGAAACCGTACCGGTTTTCCGGGGCGGTAGCTGAGCATGCTGGTGAAGATTATGCGATTGCTGTTGAAGACGATCCGTGGGCGAATAATCCGGGTGAGCAACGCATGGTAGCGTGGGGCAATCCAGAGCTTGTTATTCCCGAGCTCCTTCGGCTTTTCGATAAATTCGGGCCTTTTGCCCGCATTATGGTGAGCACAGATATTGCGAATGCCCTCACCGATGAACAACGTTCATATCTTGCCCCCTATTGGGGAGCTCAATGGGATTTCTTCTGGACCTCCACGCCACTAAAACCGGTGCCGCTTGCTAATGAGGTGGAGCTGTATGAGCGTGGAACTGACCAATACGCGGCTACGATTGCCGATATTGCACAAGCTCTGCGTGCTGGTAATCCGGTTGCCACGCCGCTGAGTCATCTCGAAGAATTCGATTGGTTCGTACTGCGTGAAAATGATTCGATCATGACAGTGATGGGCGTTGAATTCATTGGGAATGTAGCGCATTTCGCGGGTTTAGGCACGGTTCCGGATGCGCGCGGGCGTGGGCTAGGTTCAGCCACAATGGTCGGCGCGATCGATCTTGCGCTTGAGCGGGTTGACCATGTCGAATTTGGAGTGTGGAGTTGGAATACGCGGGCAATTGACCTCTACCACCGGTTGGGTATAAACCATGGCGGCCAGATTATTAACGGTCGCCACGAACCGTTTGAAGATCTAGAATCGCAGGCATGAAACGACGACTGATTCTTTCGTTTTCTACGCTCGTATTAGCGAGTGTGGTTTTGGGAGCTTGCTCCGATAACACGGATATTAACGCCGATGTTATCTGGGAAATCCCGCTGGAATTATCCGCACACACCTACAGTGCCACGCACGCTTTATCTATCGCGGAAACGGAAGGCTACGCGGTTGTTGTGACGCCGAGTGAGCAAGGCGTGCAAGTACGTGGCTTTGATACCGCAAGTGGCGAGGAAGTGTACGGGCGCGAGTTACTAGGTTCGGTGGCGTGTGCTAACGCTGGCGAGGCTGTGGTATGTCTTCCTGTTAGCGCAAACTCGGGTATCGCGCCCTTTGCCATTGACCCGGCAAGCGGGGATGACCACGATTACTCGCAATTGCTGTCATCGTTAGGAGTCCACAACGATCAGTTGATTGTGCAGCGCCAAAGCATGGACGGATTTAACCTCGTGGCGCTAGATCCTGGAACTGCCTACGACCGCCTTGATACCGGCGGCGACATTATTGCGGTATTAGACGATAGCGGCACCTTGCATATCGCTGATGAAGACGTTTACGAAGCGTTGCGTGAGCAGGGTGTTCTTACGTTGACGTCCATGTGGGCAGATGGGTTAAACATTCCGGGTTCCGTAGCACTACAGGACGGCTATCTTGTTCACGTGATGGCTGCTGATGGGCTCACGACGACGGTGTCAATCTATGACGAATCCGGCGTGCAAACAGGCGACTGGACTTTTTCGGCATCTTTACATTTTTCGGTGAACTCGCAGTGGACGGTAACGGACGTGACCGGGTATTTGGATAAGGCGGCCGAGCTGGCAGTGAATGCGGATCACGTGGCGATTTTCCAAGATGGGGAAGTGGTTGGGCTGAATCGAGTGTTATCTGATTCGGTTGCGCCCGCTTATGCGTGGGTGACCGGTTTTGACACGAACGACGGCGTTGAGTTGCGCTTTACCGAAGTCGAACCTAGTTCTCTGGTGCTGTGGGTTATGGAATACCCTTACGTGGGGGTTAACGGCGTTGGGGATGACGGTGTTGTCACTCGAACCTTTGATATTACAAGCGGCGAGGTATTAGTAGACGGCGCGAAATGCCAGTGGATCACGGAGCCTTCGCACGCCATAGCAACTTATTGTTTCGACGGGAAAAATCTTTCGCGTATTGATTGGCCGTAGCCGGTTAGAACCTAAAATCAGAGCCCGTCACATACGAAAATATATGATAGTTGGTATCAAATCTTAGATTAATGTGTAGTCCAGGTCACTCAAATCTGGTTATAGTAGACGTGATGCTTCTATAGCTTGGACTTAGAGTACGTATTTAGGTGTTTGTTATGACTGGTACTGCACGGTTAATGAGTAAGAAGATCGGCGCGTTTTTTGTCGCGTTGTTTATAGCTGCCGGGCTGGGTGTGACGGCCTTGCCGACGCCTGCGGTGGCCGCCGGATCAGGGCCTACAGTGCCGGGTGAATGGGTGTGCAATTCTTCTGGGGATTGCCAGTATCACGATTCGGAGACGGGGTTCTTTGATAGCTTGTGGGTTTTTTCCGGCGGTAAATGGTACTACATCAAGAGCGACGGGTGGATGGCTCGGGCAAAAGACAATGTGCTTGCTATCGAGCCGATTGACGGACATTATTACGCCTTCGATAGTACAGGGGCGATGGTCACCGGTTGGTACCACTGGTTGAATGAAGAGAGCGGCAACTATGACTGGTTGTATTTCGCTCCTGATGGTAAGTGGTTGCATTTAGGATGGCATGTTATCGATGGGAAGCGGTATTACTTTTTTCTTTTTCTGATAACTGATTACATGGACGGCGCTGAAATCGACGGTAAGACGTATCGTATTCTTCCCTCGGGAGCTGCGTTTACGGGCTGGTATCAAGACGGCGCCGATTGGTATTACCACGGCAGCGACGGCGCCATGTATAAAGAGCAATGGTTGCAATACAACGGAAAGTGGTACTACTTCGACGCCGCTGGATTAATGGTTTCCGGTACGGAAAAGTATCTCGGCGATGCCACATATTATTTTGATGCTTCGGGTGCGATGGTTACTGGCTGGGCGTTGGCTCCTTTTACGTACTGTGACCCTGATGAGTGGTATTACTTTGGTACGGATGGCGCCATGTATCAAGGCAAGTGGCTATACCAGAATGGTAAATGGTATTACTTCATGCCGACCTACATGCCGGGAATGATGATCGCTGACGATTGCTATCCTGACGATAGTGGCAACTTGTATTGCTTTGATAAAACCGGTGCCATGATGTCGAATAGGTGGTACCAATGGGCAGGTACTGGTTGGGTTTATTTAGGCTCTTCCGGAGCTGCACATTCTGGGTGGTTACTACTTAACGGAAAATGGTATTACCTCGACCCCTTAAACTACGAAATAATGGTGCATTCGCAAACGAAGAGGATTGACAACGCCTATTACGAATTCGATTCCTCGGGAGCATGGACTGGCCGAATGTTTGCCGCCGGCCAAGGCGCTCAGATGTAGAGACTTTAGAGCTGATTAAGGTGACAATGATGTTGAACTTTGCAGGGATGATTCGGAAGAAGTTTATTGCACTGGCGACCGCGCTGGTATTGGCGTTTGGCGTGGGGGTGAGCGCGTTACCTTCGCAGGCCTCGGCGGCACCGGGTGCGCCTAGCCCTGATGCGGTTGGAAAGTGGACGTGTAATAGTGCGGGGGATTGCCAGTTTAAAGACAATAACGGGCAACTCTATAGGAATTTCTGGGCGTTGTCGGGTGGTAAATGGTACTACCTTAAAAGCGATGGCTGGATGGCGCGCGGGCCGGAAACCGGGATCGATTTGGCGCAAATTGGCTCGTCGTTTTATGCCTTTGACCGTTCCGGCGCGATGCTGACGGGATGGCAAAGCGAAAAGAGAGGTTCGAGCACACTGTGGTATTACTTTGCCGCAGATGGGCGTCTCCTTTCAGAGGAAAAAGCTTATATTAATGGTTCATGGTATATTTTCGGAGATCCGACGCTCGTAACCGACTATATGGATGGATATCTTTTCGAGGGCAAGGAATATCGTATTCCTTCATCGGGAGCTGTGGTTACGGGCTGGTACCAAGAGGGCACAGACTGGTATTACTACGGTAGTGACGGTGCCATGTATGAGGAGCAATGGCTCCAATACAACGGCAAGTGGTACTACTTCGATGCGAACGGAATAATGCTTGCTAACACGGTCAGAGGTCTCCCCGGAGGCAACTACTATTTCGATGCCTCAGGAGCAATGTATACCGGATGGGAGAAAGACGTGGAAGGAGCGTTTACCTTCTGGTACTACTACGGCAGTAATGGAGTTCAATACCAAGATAAATGGCTCTACGACAATAACAAATGGTACTACTTTGATATTCATGGTCCGATGGCTGACAGCGGCTGCCGGTGGACATCGGGTACCGCTAGATACTGTTTCGATAGCAGCGGAGCGATGCGTAGCAACGGCTGGTATCTGTACTATGGGGATTGGGTATATCTTGGGCCGTCCGGAAACGTATATTTCGGCTGGCATAAAATTGGCGGAAAATGGTACTACCTAGATCCCGATAGTAACGGCGAGATGGTCACCGGTGAATTCACGATCGGGAGTACCACCTATGTTTTCGATTCTTCCGGTGCGTGGACAGGCCGAGCATTCCCTGATAAGTAAGCGAGTTTTGAGAAATAAGCGTGTTCTCGTTTGCCCCGTACCGGGGCAGGCGGGAATAGATTGGTATCTTACGCAAGCACAGCAGACAACCCCACAGCCGGCTAATAGCAAGTAGGATCTTGAGTAGGCGTCCGCCAGACTTGAGGAAACACTAAAACGGGGAACAGCATGTACTGCAAGCATTGTGGAACAGTTATCGCGGAAGGTGCGCGTTTTTGTACCGGCTGTGGCGCTCCGGTCGAATCGTCGCGACACTCAGCCCCAGCGCCGCCACCAGATCGGCCTGCGCAACACCAGGGGCCGCCGATGCCAAGAACAGCTCCGCCTGCACCGCACTCTCAGCCTCTGCGGCGTCATCAAAACGCGCCGTATCCGCCACCGCGGGTAGTTCGCGGGCGGGTGGGATATTCCCCTCGTATTAATGACCCTATTTTTGCGAAATATCGCAGCCGTAACCTCGTCTGGGCTGTAATATTCACCGTCTTTATGTTTTTTGCAGCGGTTATCGGCTTTTATATTTATGGCGAAAATAGCAGTGATATTACAACGGATGAGGCCATATCGCAGGGCATTATTCTCGGACTCATTTTTGTCGCATTCGGGGTAGGAAGCATTATCAATCGGCTTCGCAAAAGAAACTGGGATGGCGTGGTCGTCAACAAAACGAAGAAAGTCCATAGGGACGACGACGATGACGATAACAATGCGACGATCACCGTCTATATTGGCCGGAAAACCACTATGCGATACACGATCCATTTTCGTGACGATCGTGGCAAGAAACGTCGTTACGTATTCGAAAACGATCCGGTCAGATTTAATTACTTCCAAGTAGGCGACCGGGTGCGTTATCACGCAAAGATGGAGACCTACGAGAAATACGATAAGTCGCGTGACACGATCATTTTCTGTAATTTATGCCGGAAACAGAACGATATTGCTGCTGACACGTGCTATTACTGTAAAGGCCCATTATTGAAGTAATCGGCAAACGATTATCGGGGGCCTGACCGGCCCCCGATAAGTATGTGATCAGTGTACGATCTTGAATTTTTCGTAGATCTTCTTCAAAGGTTTGGGCGCCCACCAGTTCCACTTGCCGAGAACGGTCATCGTGGCCGGGACGAGCAACATACGGACAATGGATGCGTCGACGATAATAATGAAAGCTAAGACCACACCGATTTGCTTAACTGCCAGCAGGTCACCGAAGACGAAACCAACGAACACTGCCACAATAATCGCCGCTGCTGAGGTAATAATACGACCCGAACGTTGCAAGCCCATCTCCACAGCACGGTCATTATCATAACCAGCATCCCAGTATTCTTTGATACGGGCGAGTAGGAACACTTCGTAGTCCATTGCCAAACCGAAGCCGAAAGCAATCGCTGCCGCCACCACAAAGGTTTCCAAACCGTTGGTTTGCGGCAGGCCCAATAAGCCGTTTTCAAACACGTAAACGCCCGCGCCCATACCGGCAATAAGCGACAGCGAATTAACGATAAGTGCCTTCACCGGTGCAATAACCGAGCCGGTCATGAGGAAGAGCAAGAAGAGCACCGACACAACTACGACTGCCAGTGCGAGCGGAGCATCTTCCATCAACTGGTTGTTGAAATCGAGTTGCAATGCCGCGGCACCGCCAACATCGGTGCGATATTCAGTTTTGATGTCTCGTATGTCTTTAACCGCCTGGGTGACTTCTTTTCCTACCTGATCCTCGGCGTCGACGAAGAAATCAATTGTGGTAAATTCGTCGTCCTCGCCTTGCGAAACGCGCACGCTTGTCACTCCAGACACAGCCTCAATGTCCGCAACCAGATCCGCGGTGTTGTCTTCATCGGTATAAGCAAGCACGATTCCCGACGGGGTACGGAAAGCATCATAATCGGTTTGCAGGGTTTCAAAAGCTTCTTTTTCGATTGTGCCTTCGGGGATGTATTCGGTGAAATTCGAGCGCATATTAAGCCCGCCAATTGGCAGTGTCATCACAACAAGTACCGCAGTCGCAATAATCATCACCGGCCAAGGACGGTCATGTACCCAAGCGGCCAGCCTCGAGAAGAACCCGTGGTCAGACGCCGAATCGCCAACCTTCTCAATTACCGTCTTCATACCAGGCATACGCGAGAGCCACGACGGTACTACCAACCGCTTGCCAAGCAACATAGCTGCTGCCGGAACGAAAGTCACTGCAGTAGCTACCGCGAGCACCGTAATAATCACGCCACCAATCGCGATCATCTTCAAAATCGGCGCGTTAATAACGAACAGGCCGGCAATTGAGAATGCAATTGTCAGTGCTGAGAAGGAAACAGTTCGACCAGCCGTACGCACCGTTTCCTGAACCGCCTCAACAATCATTTGATCAATATCATCTGGTAGCTTCGTGCCGTCTCGCGGCAGGTCGCGCTTAGCTAGTTGTTCCGAGATTTCTTCGCGGTACCTTGAAACGACCAACAATCCGTAGTCGATCGACAGTGCCAACCCAACCAGCGAAACGATATTGAGAATGAAATTGTCAACGTCGAACACAAAGGTCAACATCCATACGCCACCAATACCGATACCAATAGCGGTTAGGGCAGAGGTCAGCGGCAATCCAGCGGCCAAAACACCACCGAACACGACCAGTAGTAAGAACAGCGCGATTGGCAATCCAACAGCCTCACCAACCACCAAGTCCTTGGCTGTTTGCTGCATAATTGCATCTTTCGCCATAGCGGTGGAGCTGGCCACAACATCAGCGTCGGGATAGTCAGTTTGCAAGGCGGCTTCAAAATCGGCCATCGCTGCTTCGACTGCTTCGATGCCGGCTTCCGGTTCGCCTTGCTCAAGCGTAATCGCAACAACAAACCCAGAATCAGCAATAAAATCGTCTGCTGGATTGGCAATATCCGCAACCTCTTCTTCAGCAGCGGTACGTGCCTGTGTTTCAATCTCTTCAATGACGGCGGTGCGTGCGGCTTCTTCGATCTCGGCTTGGGCTTGTGCAGCGGCAGCATCACCACCCATCATGCGAGCGCCTTCAATCATCATGGCGTTTTCGGCAACAGCCATAGCCGCCGCACCATCGATGAGCTCCTGATTATCAGCAACCGCTTGCGCAACGGCGGCGTCAATCTCATTGGCAATCTCAGTAGTGAAAGTTTCGTTAACTGTTACCGGGTCATGTACGGTGGCGACTTCGGAACTATCTTCAAGGGCTGCTCGAAAGTCTGCTAGATCTGCAGACACATCATCGGGGACGATACCGCCGCGTACCACAACGACAATACTTTCGCCTTCCCCTGTAGCGCCGGTCGCTAAAATAACCTCATCCGATTCTGATCCGGGCACCATGGACTCTGATGAGTACATGCGGTCAAAAATATTGCCATGACCAAAGCCCCATAGTGAAGCTGTTCCGCCGACGAGTGCAAGAATCACCCAGCCGATAATGAACAGTTTCGGAAATCGTGTTATACCGCGCGCAAGAAGATCAAACATGTCCCTATTATTCCACTTCTTTGAAACTATGGGTAGCAAGAAGAAGAATGTCAGTGGTCAGGGATAAGCTAAGGACGTGGATCTTTTCGACAATGCAGCTTTAACAACACATGGCACCCCGGAGGATGTGCATGCTCCGCTAGCCGTGCGTTTACGTCCGCGTACGCTCGAGGAGGTTGTGGGCCAGGATCATCTGCTAGGGGAGGGCCAACCGTTACGGCGCTTAATCGAGCCGGATGGTCAAGGAGGGCCATCATCGGTGTTCTTGTGGGGGCCTCCTGGAATAGGCAAAACGACGCTGGCATATTTGGTGGCTCGCTCTGGTGGACGGCGCTTCGTAGAACTTTCAGCGGTGTCAGCCGGGGTTAAAGATGTGCGGGCAGTTATCGATCAAGCGCGCGATTTACTGGTCACCGCTGGAGAACAAACTGTTTTATTTATTGATGAAGTCCATCGTTTTTCAAAAACTCAGCAAGATGCGCTCCTGCCCGCGGTGGAGAATCGTTGGATTATCCTTATCGCTGCCACCACCGAAAACCCGAGTTTTTCGGTGATTTCGCCGCTACTTTCGCGGTCGCTACTACTGACCTTACGGCCCTTAAGCGCTGAAGATATCGGGGTGCTTATTGACCGGGCATTATCCGATGAACGTGGATTCGGCGGAAAAGTACAGTTGGACGACGACGCACGGGCCGCGATTGTTCGTTTGGCGGGCAATGATGGGCGAAGGTCGCTAACTATTTTGGAAGCTGCGGCAGGAGGGAATAAACCGGTTATTACCTTGGCTGATGTCGAGGAAGCGGTTGATACCTATGCCGTGCGCTATGATCGCGACGGCGACCAACACTATGACGTGATTTCCGCGTTTATTAAATCTATTCGGGGTTCCGATGTGGATGCCGCCATGCACTATTTGGCACGCATGTTAGAAGCGGGGGAGGATCCACGGTTCGTGGCGCGGCGCTTGATGATTAGTGCCGCTGAAGACATTGGTATGGCAGACCCTTCAGCTTTACAAACGGCCACCGCGGCGGCACAGTCGGTAGCCCTAGTTGGCATGCCTGAAGCCCGGATTATTTTGGCTGAAGCGGTAGTACATTTGGCGACTGCTCCTAAATCAAATCGTGCGTACCTTGCGATAAACAAAGCTATTGCCGATGTGCGGGCAGGAAAGATTGGCCCGGTTCCGGTGCATTTACGGCACCAAAGCGTAAAGGCGTCGAAGGTTGCCGCGGAACAAAGCGGAGCGGAGCAAACCGTATATCAGTATGCTCATGATGCCCCGCATGCGATCGTAAGCCAACAGTATTTGCCCGACGAATTGGTTGGTACTACTTACTATGAACCATCAGATAGGGGCTATGAGGGGCAAATCACGTCCCGTTTGGCCCGGATTCGCGCGCTTCTGCGCGGTAACTAGTGCTACCCTAGTGAGGTTGCTAAATCGCAATAAACCCCTGGGATCTTAGCCTTTAGGGTTGGTCCCACTTGAAACAACCGGTTTCAAGTGCCATAAGTCGACAGGAGATTACATTTTATGGCTAAAAATCGTGCACGTAAGTTAGTTCGTGAGTCGCGCGCTCTTGGTATCGCGCTGACCCCGAAGGCCGAGCGCTACATGCAGCGTCGTCCTTACCGTCCCGGCGAGCATGGCCGTGGCCGCGTTAAGGAATCTGACTACTCGATTCGTCTGAAGGAAAAGCAGCGTCTGCGCGCTCAGTACGGAATTCGTGAAGCTCAGCTGCGTAAGATCTGGGACGAAGCTCGCAAGATGGACGGCATGTCCGGTGAGAACCTCATCGAACTGCTCGAAATGCGTCTTGATGCTCTCGTGCTCCGCGCAGGTTTCGCACGTACCATTGCACAGGCTCGCCAAGTTGTCGTACATCGCCACGTACTGGTTGACGGCAAGCTGGTTGACCGCCCGTCCTACCGCGTAAAGCCGGGTCAGATCGTTCAGATCAAGCCGCGTTCGCAGACCTCCCCGCAGTTCATGGTAGCGGCTCAGGGTCAGCATGCTGACGTGCTGCCGAACGTTCCGGAGTACCTCAAGGTCGAACTCGAGAAGCTCCGCTTCGAACTGGTTCGCACCCCTAAGCGTGCGGAAGTTCCGGTCACCTGTGACGTACAGATGGTCGTCGAATTCTACTCGCGCTAATCAACTTCAAACAACGCGCCGCGGCCAACCGCGGCGCGTTGCCATATACGAGGGATTGACATGAATATTACGCTCGGACAAATTGCAGGCTTACTCGCTGCACTCGGTTTTCTTGTCCTTGTCTATTTTTCGATTCAACCGTTGAAAAAACTATCCCAGGTGCTCGATCGGCTATCGGAATCTTTACGTGAACTAACCGAACACACCTTGCCGGCGATCGACGAGGCGGCACATACGGTTGCCCAAGCCAATAATCAGGTTAAGCGTCTCGATGCGATTACTGCGGCAGCAGAACGTACCAGTGAAGATATTTCCGCAATGACCACACTCGTCACCTCCACGGTTGGAGCTCCTTTCCTCGCGGCCCGCCGCGGCGCCCAAAAAATTCGTGAAAAAGTCACTGGCGAATCGGCGTCGTCCGAACCGGTGACTACGCAAACCACGCCACCAAACGGCAACAACCGGGGTACTAACACCACACCCACGGAAAATACCGGAACGGTATAAACGCAAGTAAACTAGAGTCGAGTTTTGTCGCACTCCGACACGAGATATTTCAAGGAATAACACAGATGCGCACAGCAGAAATTCGTCAGCGTTGGCTCGATTATTTCGCCAAACATGATCACCATATTGCCGATTCGGTTTCGTTGATTTCACCCGACCCGTCGATTCTGTTCACTATCGCGGGAATGGTTCCGTTCACCCCGTATATTTTGGGAACCGAGCCTTCTCCGCACCCGCGTATTGCCTCGGTCCAAAAGTGTATCCGTACTAATGACATCGACAACGTCGGCCGCACCACCCGGCACGGTACCTTTTTCCAAATGTGTGGCAACTTCTCCTTCGGGGATTACTTCAAGGAAGGCGCAATTGATCTCGCCTTTGGCCTGTTGACTGCCGCAGTTGAAGACGGCGGATACGGGCTAGACAAGGACCGTCTATGGGTGACAATCTGGAACGAAGACGATGTGGCCTACAACCATCTTGTTGACGTGATTGGTCTTGACCCGAAACACATCGTCAAGCTGACCCGCGAAGAGAATTTCTGGTCGACCGGTCAGCCTGGACCGGCTGGTCCATGCGCGGAAATCCATTACGACCGGGGCCCAGAATTCGGACCGGAAGCCGAAGGCGGTACGGTTGATCCCGGTGGCGACCGTTACCTTGAAATCTGGAACCTCGTGTTTGACCAGTACACTCGCGGTGAAGGCTCCGGTCCGGACTACCCGTTACTTGGTGAGCTCGACCAGACCGCTATTGACACCGGTGCCGGTCTTGAACGTATTGCTTACCTACTTCAGGGTAAGAACAACATGTACGAAATTGACGAGGTTTACCCGGTTATTGCCGCCACCGAAAAGCTCACCGGCAAGAAATATGGTGAGAATGAAGACGACGACGTGTTAATGCGGGTTATCGCTGACCACGTTCGTTCGTCCATGATGCTTATCGCCGACGGCGTCCGCCCGGGTAACGATGGGCGCGGTTACGTGTTGCGGCGGATTATTCGCCGTGCGGTACGTTCGGTACGCCTGCTGGGATATGCCGATATGGCCTACCCGCATTTGTTACCGGTATCGAAGGATGCGATGAAGGAGTCCTACCCGGTCCTGGAAGCTGAGTTCGATCGTATTTCTCAGATCGCATACGCTGAAGAAGAAGCATTCCGGCGTACGTTGACCACGGGTACCCAGATTTTTGAAAATGCTGCTTTTGCGGCACACAAGTCTGACGGCGTACTGCCTGGTGAGGCGGCGTTCACGCTCCATGACACCTACGGTTTCCCGATTGATCTCACACTCGAAATGGCCGCCGAAAAAGGCCTCAGCGTAGACGAAGATGGCTTCCGCGTTCTTATGCAAGAACAGAAGGATCGGGCCCGGGCTGATGCACAAGCCAAGAAGACCGGTCACGTGGATGCTCGGGTATATCACGAGATCCAAGAACTTGCCGGCGGTAACACGACCTTCTTGGGCTATACCGACAATAATGCGGAAGCTAAGGTTGTAGGTCTGCTGGTAGATGGCGAATCCGCACCGGCAGTCGAAGCACCGGCAACTGTCGACATTATTCTCGACCAGACCCCGTTCTGGGCAGAGCAGGGTGGTCAGCTCGCTGATCACGGCACAATTTCTGTAGCTGGCGGCGGTTTTGTTGACGTAACCGATGTGCAGATGCCGATTAAGGGGCTGTTTGTGCACCGAGGTACGTTAACCGAGGGTTCGATTGCGCTTGGCGACGCCGTTTATGCGGCAATCGATGTCAATCGACGGGCGCAGATTGCCCGTGCTCATACGGCAACCCATATGGTCCACAAGGCCCTCCATGAATTCTTGGGCGAACAAGCTACTCAGGCTGGTTCGGAAAATTCGCCATCGCGTTTCCGTTTCGATTTCCGTCACGGCCAGCAAGTCCCGGCTAATGTGCTTTCGGATATTGAAGCCCGTGTGAATGATCGTTTGCAGGACAATCTTGAAGTCACTGATGAAACAATGACTCTCGATGAGGCGAAAGCATTGGGTGCTACCGCACTATTCGGTGAAAAGTACGGTAATGAAGTACGCGTGGTTTCGATCGGGGGAGACTGGTCGAGGGAATTGTGTGCTGGTACCCACGTAGGCCAATCTGGTGAACTCGGATTAGTGTCGATTCTTGGTGAATCGTCTATTGGTTCGGGCGTTCGTCGTATTGAAGCCCTCGTAGGAGCCGGCGCTTATGCAGCGGGAGCGCGGGAACGTGCACTGCTTTCCCAGCTGTCCACCATGACCCGCGTACGCCCGGAAGAATTGCCGGAGCATATTGACGCCTTGCTGAACAAGCTCAAGGCAGCAGACAAGGAAATCGCGGAACTTCGTCGCCAAAAGATCCAAGCCTCACTGGGCGGACTGCTTGAACAAGTAATTATTCGTGACGGAGTTAAGATTCTGGCCGAAGACCTTGGCGAAGTAGCTGGCGCTGATGAAGTCCGCAATGCGGTACTCAATCTCCATAACCGGCTCGGAGACGCCCCGGGCGTCGTTGCGCTTACCGGTGTGGCAAAGGGCCGTCCAACCGTCGTTATCGCAACGAATGAAGCTGCTCGTGAACGCGGAATTCAAGCGGGCACACTGGTATCGAAGGCTGCCAAGATCCTCGGCGGAGGCGGCGGTGGCAAGCCAGAGCTCGCTCAGGGCGGCGGTACTGACGCTACGCAGATTCCAGATGCACTGGATGCTCTACGGGACGCGATCAGCTAAGCCTAGGTATACCGAATATGTCCGCTAACGTTGAACAACCCGGCCTGCGCCCTGGTGCGCGGGTCGGGGTTGACGTCGGCGGGGCTCGGGTAGGTGTTGCATACTGCGATAATAACGGGATTCTAGCTTCCCCGTTTGCCACCTTAAAACGCAATGTCAACGATCTATCCGGAGTTGCAGAACTGGTTGATACCTTGCAGGCAATTGAGGTTATTGTCGGCCTTCCACTCAATATGGACGGAACCGAAGGGAAATCAGCTAAAGAAGCCCGGCGTTGGGCGCGTCGCCTTGCCCGATGGATCGATCCAATTCCGGTACGCTTAGTAGATGAACGGTTGACAACGGTCAGCGCGCATCGAGTACTACACGAAGCGGGACGAAAAGAAATCTCGCATCGCGATGTCGTCGATCAGGCGTCAGCAGTTATTATTTTGGACAATGCTCTCGACTATGAGCGAAACACCGGAAGCCCGCCCGGGCAACCGGTAACAATATCCCCAGGAGGCCAAGGGTGAGTGAAATCTTCGACGAGTTGAGCGAAACTCAACGCGCTGCTCATACGAAGGCACACAGTCGAGCAGCATATCATCGGCGAAAGCATATTAGAACATCGATTGTCTTGTTCTTTACTGCCGTGCTCGTCGTCGTTTCTGCCACGGTTGCTTTCCCTTTCGTGAAACAAGTTTTCACCGGAGAAAACCGGATGGATTACCCGGGACCAGGAACCGTCGAAGTCATGGTCGTTATCCCTGAAGGTGCAACTGGCTCCGTAATGGCAGAAATATTGTATGAAGCCAATGTGGTTGCCTCCGAAAAAGCTTTTATTGACGCATTCAACGCGGACCCACGTTCTGCATCAATTCAGCCCGGCACTTACCGTCTCCGTGAGGAGATGTCCGGCCAAGGTGCAGTTTCGGCGCTACTCGACCCTGCATCCCGAGCGGAAATAACGATTACGATCCCTGAAGGATTTACCAAGTATCAGGTTGCCGACCGAATAGCTTCGATACTCGGGGTCGACCGCACCGAAGTGGAAGCGGCAATGGCCGATGCTGAAGGTATCGGATTGCCAGAAGAAGCTTACGGCGAGATTGAAGGCTGGATTGCCCCGTTAACCTACACCTTCGAACCAGACGTAACACCAACTGACATTTTGGCGACCATGGTCTCCCACCGGGTAGCTGAACTTGAATCAATTGGCCTGCCGCGCGAAGACTGGTACCGGACTTTGACTGTTGCTTCGATTGTGGAACGTGAAGTCAATTGGCCAGATTACTACGGTCAAGTTGCCCGTGTGATTGAAAACCGGCTCGTTGATGATTCGCAAGTTAACGGTCTTCTTCAAATGGACTCGACCACGCTTTATGGTGTGGGTAAGTCGGGCGGAATCCCATCGGCAGACGATCTGGCTAATGACAACCCGTACAACACGTATATGTATACGGGCTTGCCACCTACTCCGATTTCAAACCCGGCTATTTCAGTCATTGAAGCCTGCATCGACCCACCTGAAGGGGATTGGCTGTTCTTCGTCACCGTTAATCTGGAAACCGGGGAAACCCTGTTCGCCACCACGCTAGAAGAACATAATCAGAATGTGGCTCTGCTCAGCGCTTGGTATAGCGAACACGGCCAAAGCGCGGAAGAATCGACTGAAGAAGAGTAAACGTGCGTATTGGAATCATTAATGATCCGATTCGTGCCCGGGTTTTTACCGAGCTTGTGCCCGATGCAGCCATAATCGAATCTCCGGTGTTTATCGACGCGTTCAAGGATCCGTCGTTTAACGGCGTGGTCTTGCCGCTGAGCGATGGACGGTTCGCGTTCGCCCACCTGAGCCTGAACGACGGATTAACCAAGCTGGTTGGTGCGCCAGATACGATTATCAACCAGTCAGTAGGTGCGGGCTATATGAGTATTGGCCATACGGCAACCAGCCCGGCCATTGCCCGGGTGGTTCGGGAACAAACAGGCGCGAACACTTTTTCGAAAATCGCCATTGTTGGTGTTAACGAGGTAGCAGCGGCGGCTTTAGCCAGCGCCATGGAATTACGTGCCAAAGAGTTGCGGTTGATTGGCGGGCCTACGACGTCAAGCGGGTATGCTCGCGTGGTGGCACATCGGATGGGCTTAGACGTTATTTCTTTGCTACCTACAGCAAGCGCAGTTGCCGGTGTGGATTTAGTGATGATCGCCGACTGGCAGGTGTGGGAAGAAGTCATTGCGGACGAAAAAGTTCGCGGTTCGGCACAACAGGACGCGGTTCGTTTAAGCGTATCTCCGATCGTTGTTGAGCTTGCGCCGAAAGATTCTGATACGACGCGTGGTGCACAAGATACGCGCAGTGAGCTGACCTGTTCATGGCAACAGGTCGAAACCGCAATTATTCATGATCAGATACGTATAATCGCAACTCGATTTTTGGACGTCGACGACGTTGCACAGGCTGTGCACAACGCATGCAACTAGCCTGTGGAAAGAAAAACAGCGTATAACGAAAAACTTCGTACCCTACTCCCATGGACTATTTTATGGGAGCGATTCGGCCACGTAATGCCGCGTTACTTGTTGCCGCCAGCGCACTATGTATCGCATTAGCGTCGTTAGGCTCCGTCGACTCGGTTCCCTATGCACTTTTCTGCGCCGCGTTTTACCCGCCGCTTATTCTTAATGCAGTGATTGACGGGCGCACACAATTATTAGTCCGCCGCTGGACACATATTGCAGGTGTGGTGGCCCTAGCTCACATGTTCTACCCGCTGGTATTACAGTTGTTCGAATCGCGTACGACGCCGTCCCCGAACGCTATTTACGAAGGATTGACCAGATGTTGTGGATTATCACTAATGATAAACAGTTGTGTGCTCGGCGTTTTTACACTGCTTTACTTATTCACAGGTGGCCGGGCAATGGGAGCCGGGGATCTACGTTTGCTCTGGGTACTTGGTATCTGGCATACCCCGCAGTCAGTGCAGGCTTTTATACTCGCTATAACGTTCGCCGTCGTAGGGCAAGGTGTGTTTGCGAGTGTGCTGTGGGTGCGTAAACGAGTCGGGCGGAAATCACGGCTTCCATTCGGACCGGCTCTCGTTATCGCTTCGATTATCGTCACGTTTGCCTTGCCGATCATCTCATGAGGGCCTGCCGGGCAGAATTTGAAGTCAGTTTTTGGCACAATCAATTACATGATTCGTTGGAGTACCGCAGGAGAGTCGCACGGCAAAGCATTAATCGCACTGTGCGAAGGGATGCCCGCCGGAGTGGAAATCACTTCGGACGATATTCGCCATGCTTTGGCTCGGAGGCGAACCGGATATGGGCGGGGTAGCCGCCAGAAATTCGAAGCCGATGAGCTGACGATTCTATCCGGGGTTGTTCATGGTCGGACGATCGGATCACCGATCGCACTCGAAATTGGGAACTCCGAATGGCCCAAATGGACCGTGGTCATGAATCCTGACCCGGTGGATCCGAAAGACCTGTTGATTGATGCCGGTACCGGTGATGAACGTGAAATTGCACGTAACAAGCCCTTAACTCGGCCGCGTCCCGGGCACGCCGATCTTGTAGGGATGAACAAGTACGGTTTTGACTCAGCCCGTTTTGTGCTTGAGCGGGCCTCTGCACGGGAAACTGCATCCCGGGTAGCGCTGGGACAAATTGCAAAGAACTTCCTTAAACAAGTAGCCGATATTGAAATTGTTGGCCATGTGGTTGGAGTTGGAAGCCAAACCTCTAACGCCGAACCGCCGTTGCCCAGTGACCTACCAGCACTTGACGAGTCCCCGGTACGTACTTTGGACGCAGATGCGGCTGAACGTTTTGTTGCCGAAATCGACGCCGCACATAAAGACGGTGACACCCTAGGCGGGGTAGTAGAAGTCGTGGCTTGGAATATGCCCCCTGCTTTAGGTTCGTACACGACTGCTCAGGGACGGTTGGACGCCCGCCTCGCAGGTGCGCTGATGTCGATCCAAGCGGTAAAAGGCGTGGAAATTGGTGATGGTTTTGAAACCGCACGACGCCGCGGCTCGGTAGCCCACGATGAAATCGTACGTGCGCGAGACGGCATCAAACGGCTCACCAACCGAGCGGGTGGCATTGAAGGTGGCATGTCTAATGGCGAACCGATCGTCACCCGGGTGGCTTACAAACCAATTAGTACGGTTCCACGAGCCCTTCAAACCATCGATACAGTAACTGGGGAAGCCGCAACCGCGCTCCATCAACGGTCCGACACCACCGCCGTCGTACCCGGCGTCGTCATCGCTGAAGCAATGGTCGCACAGGTACTCGCCGAAGCGATCGTTGAGAAATTCGGCGGCGATACGGTAACTGAGATTAAACGCAATCTGGAATCGTGGTACCTGGCAATCCCGAAGGTGCGCCGCTAATGGCTCCACGCGCGATTTTTATCGGAATGCCCGGAGCGGGAAAATCCGCTGTGGGACGGCGAGTCGCGGCGCATTACCAGATTCCTTTTGCAGATTCTGACAAGCTCATTGTCGAACGTGCCGGACGAAGCATTCCGCACATATTTGAACAGGATGGCGAAGCCGGATTTCGCAAACTCGAAGAAGAAGTTATCGCCGAAGCGTTAACCAGTTTTGACGGTGTTTTATCATTGGGCGGGGGAGCGATTCTTTCACCTGCCACCCGGGAACGGTTAAAAAAACAACTCGTTATTCTTATTGAAGTGGAGGACGCCGAATTAGTGCGTCGCGTTTCTCGTTCCCGCACTGTTCGACCCCTGCTACAAGCAGATCCTGCGGGCGGGATTGCGAAACTCCGCACCGAACGCGCACACTTCTACCATCAAGTCGCCCGGCATATTATTTACTCAGATCAACGTGGAGTACGCCGCGTAGTCGATGCTGCTATCAAAATAATGGAGAACCCCATGCGTACCGTAAAAGTTACCGGTCCGAACCCCTACGACGTTCATATTGGACGTGACCTCGTTTCCTCGATTGTGCATGCTGTTGGTGATGCTCCAGCAGTGATGATGTTGCACGCCCCTGATATTCCAGAATTCGTTGCGCGAATAGCCGAAGAGCTGACGTTGGCTGGGATTAACCATGTGGATGTGGAGCTACCTCGGGCAGAGGCAGCGAAGGATATATCCGTCCTCCAAAAATGTTGGGATATTGCCGGTGATAACCGGATCGGCCGGGACGGGGTGATGATCGCGGTAGGCGGTGGAGCGACAACGGATGTAGGTGGTTTTATCGCAGCTTCTTGGTTGCGCGGAGTGCCGGTAATCCAAGTTCCGACCACCTTGCTGGGCATGGTTGATGCGGCTGTAGGCGGTAAAACCGGGATAAACACGCCGGCCGGAAAGAATCTTGTGGGTGCTTTCCACCCGCCGATTCGGGTCGTGTGCGATACCGAGGTTTTGCGTACTCTACCTAAAGAAGACATCCGCGCAGGAATGGCTGAAGTCGTTAAATGTGGGTTTATTAGAGATCCAAAGATTCTCGAGATTATTGACCGTGAGGGCGAAGCCCTGCTCGATCCCGAACACCCGGATATGGTAGAGCTTATCGAGCGCGCTATCCAGGTTAAAGCTGATGTGGTTTCGCAAGATCTTCGGGAAAGTGGTCTGCGTGAAATCCTTAACTACGGACATACCCTTGCTCATGCCATTGAGCGGGTGGAAAACTACGAGTGGCGTCACGGTGAAGCTGTTGCGATTGGTTGTGTATTCGCGGCAGCTTTGGCTGAAGGTGCGGGGGTAGCACCCGAAGGTTTTGCTAAGTTGCATGCACAATACTTAACTCGACTAGGTTTGCCAGTATCGTATCCACAGGGTAATCGCGAAGATCTCGAAGCCGCTATGTACTCGGATAAAAAGGTCCGGGCAGGGGAGTTGCGTTTTCTTGTGCTGACGGAGATTGCTAAACCGGCCATTTTGCGTTCCCCTTCCAAACGGAGTATGGATTATGCGTTTAAGGCCATCGGAGTGACATGGTAGCTATTATTCTCATTGGAGGATCGGGCACCGGTAAATCTGCTATTGTTTCCGAACTTGAAGAACGTGGTTTTTTAAGCGCTGATATTGATGTGACTACGGCGCGTGTATTAGACCGAACCGTGTCGCAACTTTATCTTGATACGCCCACCGACCAGCGGCGTCGTACTCAGACAGCGGTTATTACCGAATTGCTAGACGATATTCGTAACTTTCCGAAGCAAAACTACGCCATTGCGCTACCGTCAGATGGACTCGGTACTTCTTTGAACGACGAATATGCACGTGTGGTTCGTCAAAGTCTGCAAAAACTACGTACTGAACGCGGCGTCGTCGTTATTTGGTTACAAGCTGAGCTGACAACGCTCGTCAACCGTAATGGACTAGTTGGTCCACGCATGACTAATCTGGTCTTACCGCGTAAAGAACTGCGGTTGCATTTAGAACAGCGTGCGCCAGTGTATGCGGAATTTGCTGACCACATTGTAGATACGACTGATACCGAGGCGGCACAAGCCGCCAACCAAATCCTCGGGCTTGTTGACTAACCGAGGTTATTCTGCTCATAAATCGCAAAAGCTAGCCGGATAGTTGACTGTGAACAGGTAAGCTGTCGGTGGAATATTTTGCGCACGACAGATTGGAAACAAGAGTGGCAACCACTAACGATCTTAAAAACGGAATGGTCCTTAAGCTTGAAGGGCAGCTGTGGCAGGTAGTCGAATTTCAGCATGTGAAGCCAGGTAAGGGCCCAGCATTCGTACGTACCAAGCTCAAGAATGTACTGACCGCCAAGAACGTCGATAAGACCTTCAATGCCGGCGTAAAAGTGGAAACTGCAAACGTGGATCGTCGCGATATGCAGTACTTGTACAACGACGGCGCAGATTACATTTTCATGGATCTGGAAACCTACGAGCAGTACCATGTGGGTGCAGATATCGTAGGCGATGCCAAGAACTACATGTTGGAAAATTCCAACGTTATTATCGCCATGCATGAAGGGCAGATCCTGTTCATCGAACTGCCAGCTTCGGTTGTTTTGGAAGTGACCTACACTGAGCCAGGTCTGCAAGGTGACCGTTCTAATGCCGGTTCCAAGCCCGCAACGGTCGAGACTGGCTACGAACTGCAGGTTCCACTGTTCCTCGAACAAGGCACCAAGATCAAGGTCGATACCCGCACCGGCGAGTACATCAACCGCGCCTAATGAGTAACACTAAGAAAAAACGCGTTCGTAATCCGAAACGGTCGGGACGTTCCCTCCAACGGCAACGAGCACTTGATGTGCTATTCGAAGCTGATAACCGGGGAATTCCGGTTGAAAAGCTTGAGGAGCTATTGGAAGAGCGGACGAAGGTATATACTTCCCAGACGCCAATAGGGCAGTACGGGCAAGAAATCGTTCGTACCTATGCGCATTGGGCTGATGACGTAGATTCAATGCTCGAAGCTGCTTCGACGGAGTGGTCTGTGGAACGCATGAGTACGGTAGATCGAAACCTGCTCCGAATCGGCGCTACCGAGATTATGTACCTTGATGTTGCGGTGGGAATTATTGTCAAAGAGATCGCCGACCTAGCTCGCGATCTGTCCGAAGATAAGTCAGTGCGCTTTACGATGGGCGTGCTGAACCGTGTTGGTGACATTCGAAAAACGGAAACTGCGGGCACGCGCGGAGAGTAATAACCACCCGTGCGCAACGCATGGAAGGTCCGTCTCAGCTCGGATTGTATTTCAGTTGTACCGCCATATCACTAATGTCGGGTTTTCGGTGAATTGATGGGCAAAACAAGTGGACTGGGTCCGAAATGTGGGCAGTGTTCGACACACCTCAAAAGCGTGTTCAGTTCCCCAATAAACCCCTGACCTGTGGAAACACTCAAAAGGTTGAATGATCGCGCGAAATGCGCGGATTTATGGGGAGAATTCCCAGAATTGTTACGTAAGATGAATGCGACAGACGTATTCATTTAGGAGGATTTAATGGCACTTCCGAATCTGACACCTGAGCAACGCGCTGCTGCTTTGGAAAAGGCGGCGATCGCTCGTCGTGAGCGGGCAACGCTGAAGAAACAACTGAAAGCCGGAGAAGTAAAAGTCTCCGAAGTTGTGGAAAAGGCTAAGAAGGACGATATCGTTGGCAAGCTCAAGGTTACTGCTTTGTTGAGCTCGCTACCGGGTGTCGGCCAGGCGAAAACCGCAGCGATTATGGAGCAGGTGGAAATCTCCCAGTCCCGTCGAGTAGCCGGGTTGGGACCACACCAGGCCCGTGCACTCATTGACATGTTTGGCTGAGTAAACCTTACGAACCTTAGGGGCGATGCCGGTGGCATCGCCCCTAAGTATTTGGCACGATAGAACCATGACAAAAGACGTAGGAAAAGCATTCGTGGTATGTGGACCAACCGCAGTTGGTAAAGGAACTGTGCTTGCACAGGTTTTAAAGCACAAACCGGATTTATGGTTTTCAGTCTCGGCAACCACCCGCGATCCGCGCCCAGGCGAAGTTGAGGGCGTCAACTACTATTTTGTCTCCCCTGAGCGTTTCGATGAACTCGTGGACTCAGGCAATATGCTCGAATGGGCAGTTGTGCATAAAGTGAATCGCTACGGCACCCCACGTGAACCAGTTGTTGCAGTGCTGGAAAGTGGTCGCGATGTCGTATTGGAAGTAGACCTTGACGGGGCGCGGCAAATTCGAAAATCACTGCCAGAGGCAATCCAGATATTTATTGCTCCGCCGTCATGGGAGGAACTGGTATCTCGGCTAGTGGGTCGCGGTACTGAGGACGCTGAAGAACAAGAGCGCAGGCTTAATACCGCACGAATCGAACTGGCCGCGCAAGACGAATTTGACTACGTCGTCGTTAATGACACAGTGGCTAATGCCACCGAGCAGATACTGCACATCATTGATCGTGTTGATTAGAATAGATAGTTGCTAACAGTTATCGATGTGAGAGGCACTAATGGCTGGAACTGAAGCGAAACCCGCAGGAATTACCTACCCGGCAATCGACGATTTGCTGGAGAAGGTTGATTCGAAATACACGCTGGCGGTTTACAGTGCAACACGTGCGCGCCAGATTAACAGCTACCGTCAGGAAATGAAGTCTGGCGATGGCAATATCACCAATATTGGCCCGCTAGTTCCTTCCCAACCGGAAGATAAGCCGCTGTCGCTCGCGCTGGAAGAAATCGTCGAGGACAAGCTGACCTTCACTCGCGAGTAAAATGGTGTCGGCACTTTCGCAACGAGCCTCCCAACCGGGAGGCTTGTCTCATGCTCGGCGACCGCGCGTCCTCGTAGGGGTAACCGGCGGAATAGCCGCGTATAAGAGCGCGATTCTGGTGCGGCGACTCGCGGAGTGGGGTGCGGAAGTTACGGTTGTGCCGACTCATGCGGCACTCGATATGGTTGGCAAAACCACGTGGGAAGCGCTTTCGGGGCGCCCGGTGTATGTGGATGTGGCCGAAGGGACGCACGAGGTTGTACATGTGCGCACCGGCCAACAAGCTGATCTTGTCGTTGTCGCTCCGGTAACAGCGAATACTATGGCCAAAATCGCGAACGGCATGGCAGACAACCTGTTAACAGCTTCGGTATTAGTTGCCACCTGCCCGATCATGCTGGCTCCGGCGATGCATACCGAAATGTGGTTGAATGCGGCCACCCAAGCAAATGCGGCGATCTTGCGCGAGCGCGGATTTATATTTGTCGGCCCGGAATCTGGGCGACTTACTGGCCCTGATAGTGGCCCGGGGCGGATGAGCGAGCCGGAAGATATTGCGGCGGCGGCTTTTGAACAGCTGGAAGAACTCGGTTTTAGTTCCGTGCACGCCGAAGCATTCGATAAGCATGCTGTGCCAACTCATCACAAAGCAAGTATCGCCATTAGTGCCGGCGGTACTCGTGAGGCAATCGATCCGGTGCGCTACATTGCTAATCGCTCTACCGGCCGAATGGGTATCGAGCTAGCCAATGCTGCTGCGCGGGCCGGGCATTCCGTTCGTTTAGCCGCAGCAAATATTGAACGTGATGTGATGGACCTGCTTGATCCGCGCGTTGACGTTACTCCTGTGGTCTCAGCACAACAACTAGCCGAGGTTATGGATGGCTGGGCACACGAAGTTGACTGTGTGATTATGGCTGCTGCGGTGGCCGACTACCGCGTCGAGTTCTCGGATGTGAAAATTAAGCGCGGTGGCAACCACACACTCGAACTGATTCCAAATCCAGATATTCTCGCTGACTTAACGCATCATCGGCGCCGTGACAATCAGCTTATTGTAGGCTTTGCCGCGGAAACGGGAGATGACAGCACGGATTTCATTACGCTTGGAAAAGAAAAAGCGGCGCGTAAAAAAGCTGATCTGATTGCTATTAATCAGGTTGGTGCAGTAGCAGGATTTGGCGATGTTGATACCCGGTTAGTTGTAGTGGACGAGCAGGGTAGTGCACGCGGCGATTTCACCGGAAGTAAAAAGGATGTTGCCCAGGCTCTTATGGAACTGGTTTCCACGGAACTTGCGGTAGTTAGGGAACGGTAAGGATAACAATATGCTCTCTCCATTTACGTCAGAATCAGTAACCGAGGGTCATCCGGATAAAGTCTGCGATCTTATTTCGGACACCATTTTGGATGCAATCCTTGCCAAAGACCCACAAGCACGGGTTGCGATCGAGACTATGGTTACTACCGGCCTCGTACACGTTGCAGGTGAAGTAACTACCACCGCGTACGTGGAGATTCCGGAGCTCATTCGGAGCGCCTTACTGGAGATTGGCTATACGTCGTCCAATATTGGCTTTGACGGGGAATCATGCGGGGTATCGGTTTCGATTGGTGCACAGTCACCTGATATCGCCGGTGGCGTGGACAACTCGCTCGAAGCACGCGAAGGCGCTGTCGATCCGCTTGACAAGCAAGGCGCAGGCGATCAAGGTTTGATGTTCGGATATGCGTCGAATGAAACCCCAGCGCTTATGCCACTTCCGATTTTCCTATCACACCGGTTAGCTGAGCGTCTTACCCAGGTACGTAAAGAAAATATTGTGCCAGGCCTGCGACCAGACGGCAAAACTCAAGTCACGGTTAATTACGACGCCGATAATCGCCCAGTCAATATTGACACTGTTGTTGTGTCAACCCAACACGAAGCGCATGTAACTCTCGAAGAACTCGATAAGGAGATCCGCGAGCATGTGGTGGCACCGGTTCTGGCCGAGTACGCCCCAGACACTGTGCTTGACGACGTCAATGTGCTCGTTAACCCTTCGGGTAAGTTCGTGATCGGCGGGCCTATGGGCGATGCTGGCGTTACTGGACGCAAAATTATTGTTGATACTTACGGCGGTATGGCACGCCATGGTGGTGGAGCATTTTCGGGGAAGGACCCGTCGAAGGTAGACCGGTCTGCATCCTATGCCGCGCGATGGGTTGCTAAGAATATTGTTGCTGCCAAATTAGCTGACCGGTGTGAAATCCAAGTTGCCTATGCGATCGGGCGTGCACATCCGGTATCACTGCGTATCGAGACTTTCGGCACCGAAAAAGTGAGCGTTGAACGGATTACTGAGGCTGTTAACGCAGTGTTTGACATGCGTCCGGCAGCGATTATTCGCGATTTGGACCTGTTGCGTCCGATCTATGCACAAACCGCAAACTATGGTCATTTTGGGCGGGAGAATCCCGATTTCACGTGGGAGAAAACCGACCGGGTTGGCCAGTTGCGGGCGTTCCTCGAACTGGATTAGTACAGCGGACTAAACGGTCGAGGCTTTCCTGCCTACGAAACCTTTCGTTTAACAAATAGTACCCTGCGGTTAAAAACTGTCTGGGCTTCATGATTGAATGATGCCATGACATCGATTCCTGACGCTTTTTCGGCTCTGCCAGAGTTTTCTGCGCAGGACGAGTTACTGCGCCTAGAACCGGTGGCTCGCACAGTGGAATCGAATGTTCCTAATCCGGTGGCGCAGGTGATTGTGGATCTTCCGCAACTGCATTTGGATCGGGTTTTTGATTATGAAGTGCCCGAAGAATATGCCGATATTGAAGTTGGCGTGCGAGTACGCGTGGAGTTGGGTGGGCGTACGGTGGACGGATTTGTTATCGGCCGGTGCTGTGAAACGCTAATTGGATCGCCATTGCGTCCGATTAAACGTGTCGTTTCCCCGGTTCCGGTGCTCACCCCGGCAATACTGGCATTAGCCCGGGCAGTTAGTGCCCGGCAAAGCGCGCCGGTCGCTAACAGTCTGCGCCTTGCTATACCGCAGCGGCATGCCCGCGCCGAACGCAAACTGCTGGACACCGATACACCGGTTCAAAAAACTGCACCGGCAGATTACGCAGATCAGCAGACCCCGATGGATTCAGTGAAGTGGAGAAACTATGCCGGGGGCGTAGCCACATTGAATCATCTTGCCCAAGGGCGGGCGATTAGTGGGGTAGTGCAATTACGTGCGATCGATACTTTTATTGACTTACTGATTCCTGCCGTCGAAGCGACGCTTAGGAGCGGAAAAACAGCAGTCGTCGTCGTTCCTACGGAACGGGCAGCACGCAAAGTATCTGCTGAAGTAGCTAGGGCGCTGAGTATTCCAGTGGCTACCTTTTTGTCGCACGACTCCCATCCGCAGCGTTACACTGAGTTTCTTCGTGCGCTGACTGGGCGAGCACGGGTAGTGGTTGGTACGAGGCATAGTGCGTGGGCTCCGGTAACAAATCTTGGGGCGCTTTTTCTGTTCGATGATCAACATGCCGCTTTTGCCGAACCACGAAGCCCTTATATTCACACTCGTGATTTACTATCCTTGCGTGCCGCGCAAGAAAATGCGGCTTTTTTAACGTTTAATTACGGCCCTTCGGTTTATATGGCCCAGCGGGTTCAAGATGGCGGAGCCTATATTTTGCCTGTCTTAGGCCAGTCGCGGGCAAGCACACCGCAAGTGTTCAGTGCCGCGTCTTTTGCCTACGAAGGTTCAGCGTTGTCCCGGTTGCCCAGCTCGGTATTCACAGTGGTGCGTGCCGGATTAGAACGTGGGCATGTGCTAATCGTAGTTCCAAAAGCTGGGTATATCCCTGCAGTAGCCTGTGCACACTGTAGGGCGATGGCAACCTGTTCACAATGTAACGGACCGCTATCGATCAGTCGCCCAGATGCACCTGCACGTTGTGATCGGTGTGGAGCGAGCGAACAAGCTTTTATTTGCCGGGAATGCTCCCATACGGTGCTCAGGCCAGTGCGTATCGGATCGGCTCGTACCGCTCAAGAAATTGGACGAGCAATGCGCGGGGTGCCGATATACTTGGCCGGGGCGATTACTGGCGAAATATCGAATGAAGAACACGGAATCGTCGTTGCCACCCCCGGGGCTGAACCGGGCGTGGAAGGTGGCTATGCGGCGGCCGTGATCCTTGATGCGGGATACATGTTGCGTTCTACGAGCATCGATTCTGAATCCTATTTCTTGCGCGCATTAGCACATGTCGCAGCCCGCGTGCGCCCCCGAGCTGATCAGGGACAGCTGTTAATCGTCGGAGACGTACCTGCCGAATTGGTTGCGGTCGCACAAAAATGGGAGTTCGGTAAATGGTCCACTCAGGCGTTAGAAGAACGCGCCGAACTTGCACTATCACCAGCCGCAGTATGGATCCAAGTAACTGGAGACCAACGATCTTTACGCGAATTTATTTCGATTACTCGCGGTTTCGCGAAAGAAGCAGGCATCACCCCAGACAATACGCTTGTTCATGTGTTGGGGCTCGGCGTTCAAAGCCTTGTCCCTGGCATGGAGGTCATTGGGCCGACGCCGAATAAAAACGGAGACTATGTGCTCTATTTACGTTTCGATCGAGTTCGGCGCGAGGAATTGACTGCTTTAGTCGATCGAGCGCACCGGGAAGCTTCTGCACGTCGGGTAGATCCGTTACGGGTGAAAGTGGGCGTGAGCATATAAGTTCGGCCTTTACTTGCTATCCGCGTTACACTTGGGCCGTGCGTATATTATTTGCTGGTACCCCTCAAACCGCTATCCCGTCCCTCACAGCGCTAGCCGAACACCACGACGTCGTCGGTGTACTTACCCGTGCGCCCGCACCGGTAGGGCGTAAACGGATTCTGACACCGTCTCCGGTGCAGCTGGCTGCTGAAAATTTAGGGATTCCGGTATACACCCCACAATCTCTGCATGATACCGGAATCGAACAAACCATACGGGAACTCGCTCCGGAAGCAGTTGCGGTAGTTGCCTATGGT